>CAZYNA010000001.1:0-86893 GCA_964648775.1 uncultured Proteiniphilum sp.
TGAGTTACTCCAAATACAGAAGGCTCACCTCTGTCAACACTACTGTCGAAAACGGTGCCATCTATCAGAGTTCCGTGATAATGAACACGAACGCGGTCGGATGATGTAGGTATTGCTCCTTTCCCTTCAGTTAGTATTTCATACTGTAAACCGCTTGGAAGTGTAACAACCTCATCTCTTTTTGCATTTTCCTCAAGATATGCATCACCTGCAGATATCTCATTCTGATATTCACTCTTAAGATCTTCTTCCTGACGTGCCATCTGTCTTTCCTGTGCATTCTCTAATTCCGACTGAACAAGTGCATTTGCATCCATCTTATTAATTGCCAGTTGCTGATTCTTCAGAGTGGAGATTAGTCCGGCAAGAAGCTGGTCTGTATTGGCTTTTTGATCTGAGTTCTCGCCATACATCATTGTATTAAATTGTGGCAGCATCTGCTGAGAAAACTGTACACCAATGCTCAATCCGTGTGCATAAGCCGATTGCTCATCAAGATTAATCGCATCTTTTAATCCTTTAATAAATTCATTCATCTTTGGAGCATTAACACGGTTTACCGAGTCGATCTTGGCAGCAAGTTCTTTTTGCAACGCCTCTTTTTGTGTTGAGTCGGCAGCAGCAATTCTCATCTGGTAGTCATACTCGATATCTGTTGTATTTTGCAAGACTCCGGCTTGCTCTAAGAACTGAGATAATCCCTGATCGGCCATAGCAACACCATAAGCATAAGAAACACTGTCAACAGAGTTTTTTAATGATGTTTTTGGAGTTGAGGCACCACCACAAGATACCATCATAACTGCTAAAACAGTTAATGCACCAATTGTAGCTAAAATTGTTTTTTTCATCTTACTTACTTAATTTATTTTATTTGTATCTTTTTCGATATTAACAGAGGTATCATTCAATTCCGAGAAGTTCAACCTCAAATATTAGCGCTGTATTGGGCTCTATAGATCCACCTGCACCCTGTTCGCCATATGCAAGATCAGAAGGGATAAAAAGCCTCCATTTAGAACCCACAGGCATAAGCTGAAGCGCTTCAACCCAGCCTTTTATAACCTGATTTACACCAAATACGGCAGGCTGACCTCTCTGCACTGAGCTGTCGAAAACTGTGCCGTCTATTAATGTGCCATGATAATGACATTTTACCTGGTCGGTAGCACTTGGTTTTGGTCCGTTTCCTTCAGTTATAACCTCATACTGCAAACCGCTTGACAATGTGGTTATACCTTCTTTCTTACTGTTCTCAGCAAGGAATGCCTTACCTGCTTCAAGATTCTTTGTCAGCATATCATCCTGACTTTTTCTAAAATAGTCCTGAAGAATTTGATTTGCCTCTTCGGGGCTCATGGAAGGCGTTGTATTGTTCATTATTTCAGTGAATGCTTTTACAAAAGAATCCACATCAATTTCCTTTAATCCCGAATTCATTAGATTTGAGGCCATGCTCATTCCAACTGCGTAACTTAATTTGTCCATCTACTTTTTTCTTTAATAAAATTTGGGTACAAAAGTACAATATTAATCAGACATAGTGGTTGTTTATCGAGTAAAATGTTTTAGTATTAAGCTTAAAATGTTATATTTGAAGAAAAAAGATGAGAAAAAGAGTAGTAGTTTTAACCGGTGCCGGGATGAGTGCAGAAAGTGGAATTTCTACTTTCAGAGATTCCGGCGGATTGTGGGACAAGTATCCTGTAGAACAGGTAGCTACCCCCGAAGCATTTGAGGCTGACCCGGAGTTGGTGTTGCACTTTTATAATTTACGCCGTACCGAACTTCTTGAGAAAAAACCAAACGATGGACATTTTGGTCTGGCAGAAATGGAGAAGGATTTTGATATTGATATAATAACTCAGAATATTGATAATCTGCACGAACAGGCCGGAAGCACAAAAGTGTTGCATCTTCACGGAGAGCTGATGAAATCGCGATCTACAGGTGATGAGTCGGCTGTTTATGACATTGACCCCCAAAACAGCGACATCAGCATTGGCGATATGTGCGAGAAAGGCTTTCAGCTAAGACCACACATTGTGTGGTTTGGAGAGGCTGTGCCGATGATGTATGAAGCTGAAAATATTACCCGCAAAGCTGATATTTTTGTTATTATTGGCACTTCAATGAATGTTTACCCGGCAGCAGGGCTACTTCATGATGTAAGGAGTAATGTGCCGGTTTATCTTATTGACCCGAAAGATGTTGCAACAAGCAGAAAAGATATTCACCATATTAAAATGGGGGCATCTGAAGGGGTGAAGGAGCTTAGGAGGCTGCTGAAATAAAGACTTATAGTATTATTTATTTAGCACAGTGCATATTAATTAATCGGGGACTTTTTGTGAGTCCCCTTTTTTTTGTATTTTTGATTTGAATTAGCAGGCAAGACAGTCTGCTGTTAAACAATCTGGAGAGAGATATTTGTGGCAAAAAAAATAGCGGAAACACCAATGATGAAGCAGTTTGTGGATATTAAAAAACAACATCCCGACGCAATACTGCTTTTTAGAGTTGGAGATTTTTATGAGACTTTTTCGGATGATGCAATAATTGCATCGGAGATTCTGGGGATTACACTTACCAGAAGGGCTAACGGGGCTGCACAGTTTGTTGAACTGGCAGGCTTTCCTCATCATGCTCTCGATACTTATCTGCCTAAACTGGTGAGGGCCGGCAAACGGGTTGCTATCTGCGATCAGCTGGAGGATCCGAAGAAGACTAAAAAACTTGTTAAGAGGGGTATAACCGAACTGGTTACTCCGGGTGTTTCAATTAGCGATAACATCTTAAATCATAAGGAGAATAATTTCCTTTGTGCTGTTCATATCGCAAAAAATAATCTTTACGGGATATCGTTTCTTGATATTTCTACCGGGGAGTTTATGACGGCTGAGGGTACGAGGGATAATATAGATAAATGGTTGTCGAACTTCTCGCCCAAAGAGATATTACTTGAGCATGGCAATAAACGAAAGTTTCAGGAGGTATTTGGTTCGGCATGGTTAATTTCTGAACTGGACGATTGGATTTTTACTGAGAATGCTTCAAGAGACAGGCTGTTGACTCATTTTCAGACAACCAGCCTAAAGGGTTTCGGTGTGGAGCATCTTGAGGAGGGAGTTATTGCATCGGGAGCCGTTTTGCATTATCTTGATATTACTCAGCACAACAATATTGAGCATATAAACTCGCTTATTAGAATTGAAGAGGAGAGGTATGTGCGGCTTGATAAATTTACTATAAGAAACCTTGAGCTGATTATTCCGATGAACGAAGGGGGTAAGAGTTTGCTTAATGTTATCGATAACACAATTTCTCCTATGGGCTCGCGACTTCTCAGACGTTGGATAGTGTTTCCGTTAAAAGAGCTGGTGCCTATTCAGGAGCGACTTAATGTGGTGGAGTATTTCTTTAAGGATCCTGAGCTTAAAAAACTTCTTTCTCAACAACTATCGCTTATCGGTGATCTGGAAAGAATAACTTCTAAAGCAGCAACAGGCAGAATTACGCCAAGGGAGGTGGTGCAGCTTAAAGTTGCGCTAAATGCTATTGAACCTATTCGTGATGCTTTAATCAGCTCCAACGACAAGAGTATGAGACGGATGGGGGAAAGACTAAACCCTTGCCCGATTATAAGAGACAGAATTGAGAAGGAGATTGTGCCCGATCCTCCTGCGCTGCAAAACAAGGGTGGATTCATACGAAAAGGTGTTAGCGTGGAGCTTGACGAATTGAGGGATATTGCTTTTTCAGGGAAAGACTACTTAATGAAATTGCAGAAGCGTGAGAGCGAAAAAACAGGAATTCCTTCGCTGAAGATTGCTTTTAATAATGTTTTCGGATATTATATTGAGGTGCGTAATACGCATAAGGATAAGGTTCCTTCGGAGTGGATCAGAAAACAGACTCTTGTAAGTGCCGAAAGGTATATTACTGAGGAGCTCAAGGAGTATGAAGAGAAAATTCTGGGTGCAGAGGATAAAATGTCAGTTCTGGAAAACGAATTGTATCTTAAATTGGTGGAGAGTATTATTGAATATATCCCTGCAATACAGAGCAATGCAAATATTATTGCACAAACCGACTGCCTACTCTCTTTTGCCAAAGCTTCTGAGCAGTATAATTATATTCGGCCTAAAATTGATGATTCTGACTCTATTGATATTAAGAATGGACGACATCCGGTAATTGAGAGGCAACTTCCTCCGGGTGAACCGTTTATTGCCAATGATGTTTATCTCGACAATGATACTCAGCAAATTCTGATAATAACCGGTCCGAATATGTCGGGTAAATCTGCTCTGTTAAGACAAACAGCGCTTATTACATTAATGGCGCAAATAGGTTGTTTTGTTCCGGCCGACTCAGCACAAATTGGGTTGGTTGATAAAATATTTACTCGTGTTGGTGCTTCTGACAATATCTCGTTAGGCGAGTCAACTTTTATGGTTGAAATGAATGAGGCTGCCAATATTCTGAATAATCTATCCGAACGGAGCCTGGTACTCTTTGATGAGCTTGGAAGAGGAACAAGCACTTACGATGGTATTTCTATTGCATGGGCAATTGTGGAGTATATTCATGAGAACCCTAACGCGCGTGCCAAAACTCTTTTTGCTACGCATTATCATGAATTGAATGAGATGGAGAAATCATTTAAGAGAATCAAAAACTATAATGTAACCGTTAAAGAGATTGACAACAAGGTTATTTTTATGCGTAAGCTCGAGAAGGGTGGCAGCGAGCATAGCTTTGGTATTCATGTGGCAAAAATGGCCGGCATGCCGCAAAGTATAACTAAACGGGCTGATACCATACTTTCGCAGATGGAGCAATCGAACCGACGAGGGGATATTAAAAAACCTATTGAGGATTTTGTTGAGAAACAGGAGGGTTATCAGTTGAGCTTCTTCCAGCTTGACGATCCTGTATTAAGCCAGGTTCGGGATGAAATAATGAATTTAGATGTTAATAACTTAACTCCGCTTGAGGCTTTAAATAAGTTAAGTGAAATAAAGAAAATTGTTAAAGGGAAGTAATGTAATTTGCAAATATAGTGCAGATTAGAGTCTCAGACAGTATCAGGGAATTGTTAAAATCACATAGCTGACTTAAACAAAACAAGGGTAAGATTGTTTGATATCTATATAACCAGAACTTGAACTATTTTTTTTAACTATTAACAAAAACAACAACTTATGAAATTAAAAAAACTATTTTTTGCAGGCTTGCTGATTGCAGCTTTCACTACTACACTTAATGCACAACAATATAATACTGCATTTGGTGTGAGATTGGGTTATGATAGCGGATTAACTTTGAAGCATTTCTTTGCTCCTTCAAGTGCAGCTGAATTTATTTTGTCTGCATCACCTCGCTGGTTTAATCTTACGGGGCTTTATGAATACCAGCAGCCGGTTCCAAATGCACCGGGTCTTGAGTGGTATGTGGGTCTTGGAGCACACGTTGGGGGAGTTCACAAGAACAAACCTTCGAGCGGAGGATTCCTTATTGGGGCTGATCTGATTGGGGGTCTGGAGTATATATTCCCAAGTGCTCCGTTTAATGTGTCGCTCGACTGGAAACCGTCGTTCAACTTCACAAATTCTTACAACGACTACTGGTACAGTGGGTTTGCTCTGAGCTTGCGTTATACGTTCAGATAAATCATAAGTATCATAGAATGATATTAAAGACCGCTCTCTTTCGAAAGCGGTCTTTTTACATGAAAAATATGTACTTTTGTATATATGCAGAAACTTGAAACACCAAATAATAAACCCGGTTTGCTAAAGGAACTCGACGAAGCTCAACTTGCTGCTGTGGAGTTTTGTGATGGTCCCTCACTTGTTATCGCAGGAGCCGGATCGGGCAAAACAAGGGTTCTTACTTATAAAATTGCTTACCTTTTGGAGCAGGGGCTCCCACCCTACTACATTCTTGCACTCACTTTCACAAATAAAGCTTCGAGAGAGATGAAGTCTCGTATTGCAGAACTCGTAGATGAGAAGAGTGCGAGGAGATTATGGATGGGTACTTTTCACTCAATCTTTTCCAGGATTCTGAGGATTGAATCGGAGGCAATTGGGTATAGTTCCAACTTCACAATATTTGACACTTCAGACTCCCGAAATCTGGTTAAGCTTATTATTAAAGAGCTGGAACTGGATGACAAAACATATCGTCCGAACAATGTGCACGGTCAGATTTCGAGAGCTAAAAACAGCTTGATTACTCCTGTAATGTATGCTTCAAATACTGAGATTATTGAGTACGACCGAAAATCGAGACAGCCAATGATATACGAGATTTATCAAAGGTATCAGAACCGACTGAAAGCTGCAAACAGTATGGATTTTGATGATTTACTTATGCAGACCAACATTCTGTTCAGGGATCATAAAGAGGTGCTTGAAAAGTATCGTAACCTTTTTCAGTATATCTTGGTTGATGAGTATCAGGACACTAATTTTGCTCAGCATAATATAGTTAAACAGTTGGCAGAGATTCACAATCGCATATGTGTTGTTGGCGATGACGCACAGAGCATCTACTCATTCAGGGGTGCAAACATTGATAATATTCTTAAGTTTAAAAACAATTTTGAGGGGAGCAGGATCTTTAAATTGGAGCAGAATTACCGGTCGACTCAAAACATTGTAAATGCCGCTAACAGCCTTATTAAGAACAATACAGAGCAGATAGATAAAGATGTTTACTCTAAAAATGAGGTTGGGGATAAACTAGAGATTATAAGTACTTTCTCAGATTTTGAAGAGGGATTGCTGGTAGCAAACAAAATTGCACGCATGAGGCTGGAGGGACACTCTTCTTATAATGATTTTGCAATTTTATATAGAACAAATGCTCAGTCGCGTGTATTTGAAGAGCAGCTGAGAAAGAAAAATATTCCGTATAGAATTTATGGAGGCCAATCCTTTTATCAGCGAAAAGAGATTAAGGATATTATCAGTTATTTCCGACTTATCGTAAACCCTTACGATGAGGATGCTTTCAGAAGAACTATTAATTATCCCAGAAGGGGTATTGGTGATACTACTGTTGCCAAGGTCTCTGAAGCAGCCCGGCTGCATAATGTGAGTATGTGGCAGGTAATTTATTCTCCTTTGGAGTACAATCTGGATATAAATGCCGGAACGGAAAAGAAATTAAAGGGATTTTATGATCTGATTAGCAGTTTTATTGAGGAAAGTAGTAAGATTGATGCTTTTGAACTGGCAAAAAAACTTATAAACGAAACCGGCATATACTCTGATGCATATCAAGATCTAACACCCGAAGGAATGAGCCGCTCAGAAAATATCCAGGAGCTTATTAATGCTATTAGCGAGTTTGTTTCTATGAGATCTGAGGAGGGCGAGGAAGGTATATATCTTTTGGACTTTCTGTCGGAAGTTTCTCTCTTAACAGATCAGGACACAGGTGATGATGAGGATGCTGAAAGGGTAACGATGATGACAGTGCACTCTGCCAAGGGATTGGAATTCGACCATTTATTTATTGTGGGCATGGAGGAGGATCTGTTTCCTTCGGCAATGACAAAAGGGAGTATGAGAGGTTTGGAAGAAGAGAGGCGACTGTTTTATGTGGCTATTACCCGTGCCAGAAAAACTTGCACTATTACATACGCAAAGAGCAGGTTTAGAAACGGGCAGACTAACCCTGCTACAAGGAGTAGATTTTTAGCTGAAATAGACCCAAGATTTGTATCTGACGATTCAGATTTTTCTGCTCAGCTAAGTAGATCCAATCGGGAAGGGAGTGACGACTTCTGGGGATCTTTGCGAGAGAAAGCTAACATTTCGCGTTCTGCAGGAAGAACAAAAAATATGGTTTCGGTAAGAAGCACTACTCCATCAGCACCACTTTCTGAAGAGGCTAAAGAACTGAATGTAGGACATATAATTGAGCATGAGAGATTTGGCCGGGGCACCGTAATCTCAATTGAGATGAGCGGTAACGACCGGCGCGCATTTGTTGAATTTGAACAAGCAGGAAGAAAACAGCTTCTCCTTAAGTTTGCTAAATTTAAAATTGTTGGTTCTGTGTAAACTATAACTCTAAAAGAATCTTTTCGCCACTATTGCCACCATACAGAAGATCAGTTGGATTCTCAAGCAGTTGCTTAATCCTCTTCAGGAAGCTAACAGAATCTCTTCCGTCAATTACCCTATGATCGTAAGAAAGGGCAATATACATCATTGGTCGTACAACAACCTGACCATCTATTGCAACAGGGCGCTCAAGAATATTGTGCATACCTAATATTGCAGATTGTGGCGGATTAATAAGAGGTGTGGAGAGCATTGAACCAAATATACCTCCGTTAGTAATGGTAAATGTGCCGCCGGTCATTTCCGGTATAGATAGTTTATTAACGCGAGCTTTTTCAGCAAGCTCATTTATTGCTTTCTCTATTTCAGCAAGACCCAGACTCTCAACATTGCGCACAACAGGTACCATGAGTCCTTTGTTTGTACTAACCGCAACGGAGATGTCTGTAAATTCGTATGTTACCAGATTTTCTCCATCTATGATACTGTTTACATTGGGAAACTCCTGAAGTGCAACAGATGCTGCTTTCATAAAGAATGACATCATACCCAGCTTTATTCCGTGTGCTTGAACAAAATCTTGCTGATATTTCTTTCTAATGTCCATAATTGGCTTCATATCCACCTCATTAAAGGTAGTAAGCATAGCTGTTTCATTCTTTACAGAAACAAGTCTCTCACTCAGCTTTCTGCGAAGAGAGCTTAACCGTTCACTTTTTGAATTCCTGCTTGGCTCTTTCTTAAAGCCTGATACAGCTGCCGGCTCCGGTGCATTTTTAACAGCAAGCACATTCTCTTTACGCAATCTTTTTAAACCTTTAATCACATCATCAACAGATAGATTGCTATCATCCATCACCTTTTGGGCTAAAGGGGTCACTTTTACATTATTATAATCACCTGACTTAGGTAATTCAGACTCAGATAAATCTGACTCAGTTTTTGAGCCTACTGTTTGAGCTTTTTCCTTTGGTGCTTTTTGCTCTGCCACTTTCTCTTCTGGTGCTTTTTGCTTGGGTGCAGACTCTTCTGATGATTCGGATGATTCAGAAGATTCTTTTTCGACCTCCTTTTCTTCTGGCTGAACCGAAGTATCAATAGTACAGGCAACGGAACCTACATCAACAACATCACCTTCTTTTACTTTAAGTGATATTTTTCCCGACTTCTCGGCAGTTAGCATAAGTGTTGCTTTATCAGATTCAAGCTCTGCAATTTCCATGTCTTGCTTCACAATTGCACCATCTTCTACTAACCATTTATATAGTTCTACTGTGGAGATAGATTCTCCCGGACTTGGTATTTTAATTTCAATAACAGACATTATTTGGAGTTTATTGGGTTGAGACTAAGTTATTTCTGGATTTATCCGAAGACTTGGTTTATTATTTTTGCCTGATTGATTTTGTGTATTGCGGTTAACCCTTCAGCAGTTACTCCGCTAACGGGGCGACCAACAACACGTAGTTTGCAATCACCAAGTTGTTGTTTCACAAATGAAGCAGCACCCATATTAAGGGGTTCTTCCTGTACCCACACAATCTCAGCATCTTCGGGGTATTTTCTTATCAGATCATCTATTTGGTTCTTCGGAAATGGATAAAGTTGTTCAACACGTATAATTGCAATATTATCGATATTTTTTTCCCTTCTGGCAGCCAGCAAATCGTAATATATTTTTCCTGAACATAGAAGTATTCTTTTTACATTGTTCAGATCAGATGATACAGGATCATTTATAACTTCCTTGAAACCACCTTCTGTGAAATCTGCAATTGTAGATACACATTCGGGATGACGCAGCAGACTCTTTGGGGTGAAAACGACTAATGGTACACGTATATTTCTATGCAATTGTCTTCTTAAAGCATGAAAAAAGTTTGCCGGAGTGGTGCAGTTAACTACCTGCATATTATTATTACCGCAGAGTGTGAGAAAACGCTCTATTCGTCCGCTTGAGTGCTCAGCCCCTTGTCCTTCGTAGCCATGAGGCAGATAAATAACCAAGCCGGATTTAAGTCCCCATTTTTCTTGTGCAGAAGATATGTACTGATCTATAATTACCTGTCCTACGTTAAAGAAGTCGCCAAACTGAGCCTCCCAAATGGTAAGTCCTTCTGTATGGGCTAAAGAATAACCATATTCGAAGCCAAGTATTCCATATTCGTTGAGAGGTGAATTCAGCACTCTCACAGGCGCTTGTTTTTCTCCGAGAGTCTTTAGAGGAAAATACTTGTCTGTGCCATCATCTTCTGTAATAATTTCGGCATGACGATGCGAAAAAGTGCCTCGTTCTGAATCCTGACCGCTTAGTCGTACTGCGTGCATCTCTTTTGCAAGAGTAGCATAAGCCATAAGCTCACCCATTGCCCAATCATAAGAATCCTCTTCGATCATTTGTGCTCTTTGTCCAAATAACCGGATTGTTTTATTGAAAAATATTCTGTCGTCAGGCAGCGTTGTTATTCGTTTTGCAAGATCTATGAATAGCTCTTTGGATATTTTGGTATCTACGGGCTTCTCAAAATCTGCTGAAACAGGCAGCCTGAGGTTTTTGTTCTTATTAGACAGAAATGGCTGAATATTTAATTTGTTTGTTTTGATTGAAACTTCATACGACTCATCAAGTACTTTATTAAAATCTGATACTTTTTTGTCGAATTGATCTTGTGTAATTACTTCCTCTTTTATTAAT
The DNA here is from genome assembly GCA_964648775.1 of uncultured Proteiniphilum sp. Lineage (GTDB taxonomy): Bacteria > Bacteroidota > Bacteroidia > Bacteroidales > Dysgonomonadaceae > Proteiniphilum. The sequence continues at coordinate 10,780 of CAZYNA010000001.1, forward strand.
CTTCCGGCATAAATATCTCTGGGGTTCTTATGTTTAGAAATTATATCATATAGTTCAGGCTGAGTGAAACGGGGTTCATCACCTTCGTTGTGACCGTATTTCCTGTATGATAACAGATCAATAAATACATCTGTATTGTATCTTTGGCGGAACTCCAATGCCAGTTTAGCAACATATACCATTGCTTCAACATCATCGCCGTTAACGTGGAAAACGGGCGACTGGGTAACTTTTGCTATATCTGTACAATAGGTGCTTGAGCGGGCCTGCAGGTAATTAGTAGTGAAACCAACCTGGTTATTTATTACAATATGTATGGTACCACCGGTTTTATAACCGTTTAGCCGAGAAAACTGGATAGTTTCATAAACAACACCCTGACCGGCAATTGCAGCATCACCATGAATTAATATCGGAAGTACTTCATCGTAGTTGAAGTCATGTTCATTCTCCAGCTTAGCACGCGCAATACCCTGAACAACAGGGCCAACAGCTTCAAGATGTGATGGATTCGGAGCAAGGCTCACCGAAATTGAACGTCCTTCGTAATCAATAGTATTATTATAACCTAAATGATATTTTACGTCTCCGTAATATATCTCTTCTTCGTAATTCTGAGCGTTAAACTCACGGAAAACCTGAGAATAGGGTTTCCCCATTATATTGGTTAGTACATTAAGACGGCCTCTGTGAGCCATCCCAACAACTATATCATTTACATTATATTCTCCACCACGTGAAATAATTGCCTCAAGAGCAGGAATAATGGATTCGGAGCCCTCCAGAGAGAAGCGTTTCTGACCTACAAATTTCTTATGAAGATAATCTTCAAATCCCGATGCTTTAACGAGCATATCAAGTGTATGCAGCTTACTTTCGGGAGAAAACTTTTCAACATTCCTGCTGCTCTCCATCTTTTCCTGTAGCCACTTAATCTTTTCAGGTTTTGTCATGTATCTGTACTCAACGCCAATTGACTCACAATAGGTTTCTTTGAGAAGTGCTACAATATCTCTTAGCTTTGCTTTCCCGAGTCCGATTTCCTTTCCGGCTTCAAACTCGGTATCCAAGTCTGCTTCAGAAAGATCAAATGTTTCCAGATCCAGAGTTGGTGTATAACTCCGTCTTGAGCGCACAGGGTTGGTTTTAGTGAACAGATGCCCCCTTCTGCGATAACCGGTTATTAACCTTAATACCGCAAGCTCTTTAGGTGAATTCTCTAAACTACCATTCCCTGAATGTGGTTTCAACGGGAAATGTGTGGTTGCTAAATCGAAACCTTGAAAAAAATACCGAAAGCTCTCCTCCACACTTTCAGGATCTTTTTTATACTGTTTATAAAGCTCTTCTATGGACTCAATTTCCATTGTTCCTAAATCATTATTGGCATTCATAGGTCAATTTTCACTCTTTATTTATATAAATAGTAAAGGTGGTGATTTTGTTCATTCTATCCAAAGATTAAATATATATTCAATGAATATTAGATAGAATTTATGTATATTTGGCAGTTATTTTTAATATAAAAAATTATATCAATGACAAAAAGTGCTTTACAAATAGCAAGATCAAATTATGTACCTAAAATGCCTGTTGGCTTAAATGGTAACATTAAGATTGTTGAGGGTGCTGCTACCGAGTCTGTAGCAGATCAGCAGGAAATCGCAAAGCTTTTCCCACACACATACGGGCTTCCTGTAGTTAAGTTCGAACAAACATCAGAAGATACAGGAAAATCTAAACCTGTGAATGTAGGCGTTATTCTATCAGGAGGCCAGGCTCCGGGAGGACATAACGTAATTGCAGGAATTTTTGATGGTATAAAAGGGCTACATCACGACAGCAAACTTTATGGTTTCATTCTGGGGCCTGCCGGACTTGTAGATCATCAGTATAAAGAGCTTACCAAGGAGATTGTAGATGAGTATCGTAATACCGGTGGATTTGATATTATTGGTTCGGGACGTACCAAACTGGAGACCAAAGAGCAGTTCGACAAAGGTCTGATCATTTTAAAGAAACTTGATATATCGGCTTTGATTATTATTGGTGGTGACGACTCAAACACAAACGCATGTGTTTTAGCTGAGTATTACACTTCAATTGATGCAGGTGTTCAGGTTCTTGGATGTCCTAAAACTATAGACGGTGACCTGAAGAACGAAATGATTGAGACATCATTTGGTTTTGACACCGCATGTAAAGTATATTCTGAGTTGATTGGTAATATTCAGCGCGACTGTAACTCTGCCAGAAAATACTGGCACTTTATTAAGGTTATGGGACGATCTGCATCGCATATTGCATTAGAGTGCGCACTTCAAACTCATCCTAACATTGCAATTATCTCTGAAGAGGTAGAAGCCAAAGGGATGTCACTTGATGAGATTGTTGACTATATTGCCGGAATTATCGCAAAACGTGCAGAAAAGGGCTTAAATTATGGTACAGTAATTATTCCTGAGGGTTTAATAGAGTTTATACCGGCAATTAAGAAGTTAATTAATGAACTTAACGACTTCCTCGCACATAATCAGGAGGAATTTGATTTAGTTCGTCGTTCTGCTAAAAGAGAATACATTATCAGCAAGCTTTCTGCCGAGAACTCTGAGGTTTATGCAAGCCTGCCTGAGACAGTGGCAAGACAGCTTACTCTCGACAGAGATCCTCACGGCAACGTTCAGGTTTCTTTAATTGAGACAGAGAAACTGCTTACTGAAATGGTTAAAAAGCGTCTTGATGAGTGGGCACAGGATGGTAAATACAGTGGTAAATTTGCCAGCATTACACACTTCTTCGGATATGAAGGCAGATGTGCAGCTCCTTCTAATTATGATGCTGACTATTGCTATTCTCTTGGTTATACTGCTTCTATGCTTATCTCTGCAGGTAAAACAGGTTATATGTCATCTGTGCGTAACACTACAGCTCCTGCATCTGAGTGGGTAGCAGGCGGTGTACCAATTACAATGATGCTGAATCTTGAGCGTCGCCATGGCGAAATGAAGCCGGTAATTCAGAAAGCTTTGGTTAAACTTGATGGTGATCCGTTCAAATACTTCGAAAGCAAACGTGATGAGTGGGCAATCCATACAGATTATGTATACCCGGGCCCAATCCAATACTTCGGACCAACTGAAGTTTGCGATCAACCCAGCAAAACATTACAGTTAGAGCAAACCGGAAAGGTTACAATGTAATAAATAGCTTAACTGACTAATCCTAAATTAAAAGAGCCGCCCAAATTTGGAGCGGCTCTTTTAATAATATATATTCCGGATTTGATTTAGAAGAATCTGAATCTGTTATCTTCCACTCCCAGCTCGTTCTTCAAAACTTCAACTGCCTGCATCTGCAAGCGATATACGTTATTATTCATTATAGCATTTTTCTGCTCTTCTGCATCGTAAGTGCCGGTAGACTCAGTGCGGTTAAGTACATTAGCTACATAAACACCCATATTGCCTTCCACCGGTCCAACAACTGAATTAATTGGAGCAAAAGAAGATACAGCATTAATAACCGGCTCATAACCCAATCCGGTTATATTCTGCGTTCTGAAATTTACATATTGCACGGTATCTATTCTTGAATTCATTGCATCAGCATAAGCTTCGAGAGAAGACAAGTTCTTTTCTTTCAGGTCTGCTATAAGTTTGTCAGCTTTCTTCTGATTAATCAACATCATACGAATACTTTCCGAAACTTCAGACAGAGGAGCTGTTCCTGAATCTATAACCTCATCAACACGTGCTACAACACGCAGATTTGTAAGATCGAACTTTCTCACTGCACCCATATTCTTTTCGTTGGCAGCCCAGGTAATCACCTGTCTGGTATTCGAGATCTGTCCTAATGAAAAATCATTCGCAGAGTAAGTCATATTTGGCATAATCATATAACCTGCTTCAGAAGCAAGCTCATTAAATCTCTTGCCTGCCTCAGGGTTTGATACAAACTGATTAAGCTCGTTATCTATATTATTTGAAGTCTTTTCACTCGGCACAATAGGCAAATTAACTACAGCCAGTTTATACTTGTCAACCGGACGAGTCCTCTCTTCAACCTGAAATATTACCTGCTGACCCTGAACAGATAGTTTCACAGGCTGTCCTACCGGAGCACTAAATGCAGCCCTCACCATTTCCAGTCCGAATGGCAGTAAATCAACCTCTCTTGCCCAACCAACATCACCACCGTTGGATGAAGGGTTAAGACTGTTTGCAACTAATGCAAATGACTCGCCATCCCTAATTACATTATATATACTGTCTACAAACTGAGAAACTACCGAGTCCTGTCCAATCATTGTCGGATTTGGCACAGCCAGCATGCTCAGATGTATAGAGTCGGGCGCTGTAGTTTTATCAATTAGTTTAAATATCTGATAGTAATTGTCCTCACGTATTGGTTCATGTATATCCCCTACTGATGCCGTACGGGCAAAATCCAGCTGCGAAGGAGAAAGCATGTCTTCTGCAAAGAACACATCACGATATGGCGTTTCTGAGTAATCTGCAACAACAGTAGCAGGATTTGTAGCTGCCTGAAGCTGCTCAAACACTGTTTCAGATTGTGCTTGAACCTCAGCAATATCCTCCTCACTCGGAACGATTTCTTTTGTGAAGAATGAAATTTTAACCAGCGGCGCCTCTAACTTAAAAGTCTCCTTATGTTTATTATAATAGTCGGTAATCTCTTTATTTGTTACAGTCACTGCCGAATCGGGAATTGTAAAGTAACCTTGCATTACATATGCTACATCAGCATTTTCCAAAGATTGGTTAAATGAAGTTTCAGCCTCTATATCATTTGCCATTACTGAGCTGGATAATAGTGCAACATACTTCTCTTCTAGCCTCTGAGTCTTAACCATGTTCTCAATAAACAGCCACAGAGATTTGTATTGATCTACAAGTGCCTGCTCCTGAAGGTTTGCACTCGGCATATTGATTACACTTAAAAACTCCATTAATGCCTGGCGACTAAACATTCCTGTTTCAGGATTAAGGAAGAATGGTAATTGCTGAAGAATCGGTGATATTGACTCACCATGAACAAGGTCATTAATTTCAGCTTTAGTTACAGTAAGCCCCAGTTTAGCTGCCTGGTTATTCAACAGTTGTTCACGAACCATTTGTTGATAAACAGCTTCTCTTATTTGCAGCGAGGTGTTCTCATCAAGAGATGATTGCCCGCTAACCATTTTCTGAAACTCTTCAAATTCGGTTATTTTGCTTGCATATTGTTGCGTGGTTACTACATTTCCGTCAACTACAAATGCTCTGTCACGAGCTTGACCTAAAAAGGTTGAACCTGAAGTTAAAAGGTCACCTAAAATAAAAGCCAGTAATGCAATACCCACAACAATAATTAATAATGGGCCTTTGTTCCTAATGTTTTGTAAAGTAGCCATAAAAAATATTTTTCAAATGAGGGCACGAAGTTAATAAAAATAAAGCAGATAGAGATATTTTTTCAAATTATTATCCGCACAACCTCAATTTTTCGTTCAGTAACTTTTAGTATTTTAAAGGTATATTTCCCAATTACAATTGTTTCGTATGTTTTGGGAAATCGCTGTGTATGGTGCAAGAGATATCCCGCCACTGTTGAATAGTCATCAGACTCAGGAATACCTAACCCATATTTTTCATTTAATTGATCCAGTTCAACTCTTCCGGACATTACAAATTCGTTGTCGCTCTCCTGTTTTATAAATTTCGACTTAACATCATACTCATCTTCTATATCACCAAAAATCTCTTCTACAAGATCTTCCATTGTAACAATACCGGAAGTGCCACCAAACTCATCAACAACAACAGCAATACTTTTTCTCTGCTGCATTAAATCGCTCATAAGTTTGCTTGCTGCCATACTCTCAGGTACAAATGAAATAGATGCAATGCTGGATGTCCAATCATCCGGTAAATTAAACATTTCCCACATATGCATATATCCAACTATATTATCTATATCATCTTTATAGATCAATATTCTTGAGATCCCTGTTTCAATAAATTTTTCCCTAAGAGTTTCTGCATCTGTGTCAGATGCCACAGCAACAATATCTGCCCTGGGTACCATACAGTCTCTAAGTTTCAACGAAGAAAAATCTAGTGCATTACGAAATATTTTAACCTCCGAGTCAACATCACTCTCACCCGACATCTCATCAAAGCTCTTTCTTACATATTCATCCAAATCAACCCGTCCAAATGTCTTCTCGTAAGAATCGGGAGACGATACTCCAAAGATCTTGAGCACTCCTTTGGATAATAATATAAAAAAACCTGCAACAGGATACAGCAACAGATAGAAAACAAAAGCAGGGAAAGCAAAAACCCTTACCCAACCATTTGCATTCTTCTTAAATATTGTACTTGGTAAAAGTTCGCCGATAACAAGTATTAAAAGTGAACAAAACAGGATTATAATAAGTAATTTCAGCCAATCGTAACTGATATAACTGAAGTTACTGTTAATTGCAATTAAATATGTAAAGTAAATCAGCAGTACAATTGAGACTACCTTCCCAACCATAATTGTAGAAAGAAACTGTCGGGGGTGACTATATATACTGTTAAGCATAAAATTATAAGGTCCTTTTTCTTTTTTTGATACAGCGTGCCTGAGCTTATCAGATGATATAAAAGCAACATCTATTCCTGAAAAGAAAAGAGATAACAATAAAAACACTATCCAATATATAACAAATGTAGATATCGTCATTATTCCTCATTTAATTGTACTTCCTCTAATTGTACTTCCTCTAATTGTACTTCCTCAAAATCTAAAGAGTCCGCAGGAATAATCATCAGCGAGTCTGAGGGCTCGATAGAAGATTCGCTATCAGAAAAAGGGAACAATCCGTCGTGCGGTCTGAATATTCTATAGTCGGTCATTTCTAAATTCGACTCAAACCCATAGCCTTTCAATTTTGTTTCGCCGCGTTTAATCTCGATATATTCATCAGAGTATACCCTTTCATTTTCCAGATCCATAAACATCTCATCGGTATCAAACTCATCACCCTCCATATTCTCTATATGCACATTTTTCTTGAGCCTCCACAGATTTTTATCAATAAAGTTCCAAGCTGTATCAGCTTCAATGGTAGCCTCTATTTCAAAATCAGGAGTAAAACGCTCCAGAAAAGCGCCCGAGGGAAACAGGTAATAAGGTTCTTTTGCTTTATCAAACACCCGCCACTCATCTGCAACCATTCTGTAACGAGTGATTCCGGAATCAGATATAAGCATTGTTGAGTGATATGTTGTCATAGTAGGCACATTTTCAGGATCATATGAAAATGTGATAAGATTCTCATTTTTGTCTTTACACGATATAAAAAAAAGCGACATAACAACCACTGTAAAAGTGATTGTTATGCGCCTATAATGTAATATGCAAAGTTCTCTTTTCAACAGGAATCAGCTCTCCTTATCTTAACCTAACTGTGGTGTTTTCACCAATCCAGCCGGGTATATGAACTGTCTCACCTGGTTTGAAACCCATCATAAATGCAGTTTCTGTATCCATAAATGCTGCCGAATATCTGTTAATCAAGCTATTTGCTTCGCTGGCAACGCTCGGATCAACTGATCTTGCTCTTTGTAGCTTATCAACTGCTGCACAGTAAACAAGTCCCGCTTTTTCAGGCTCAGGGAAAATACTGTTGGCTGAGCTTGCATAAAGCTGTCCAATTAGTATATATGCAGCTCCATTATTTGGATTATACTCTAAAGCATCATAAGCAGCTTGTCTTGCTCTTGCGAAGTTACGCTGATTTGAGAAAATTCCGGCAAGCTGCATCATATAGTCTGACGACTTGCTTTTGTCTGTCTCAAGATTAGCAGCTTCTGCGTAATACTTAACAGCTGTGTCATAATCCTTATCTTTTAAGCCTTTGTTAGCCAGACCAAGAGCTGCATTTGCAGTAGGCTCAAGTCGATACAAATACTCAGATGCAGTAAAATAAATATCAGCATCAGTACATCCCACCGAGCTAAGTGCACTAATAACCTCAGTCAAGAAACCTTTTTCACCTTTATTTGGCTCTATTTTATCAGCATAGTATTCCGTTAATGTGCTACAATCACCTGCACCACTACTTACAAATGCTCTTGCTATACCTTCTTTAACCAGTCCAAGGTAATCAGCATTTGCCTCATCATTTGATGCTTTAGCATTTAAAATAGCCTGATCAACATATCCCATTACTTCAAAGTAATCAGATATATACTGATCTTTCAATGAATTATTATTCAAGTAAAGATTTAATGAAGAAACCATAAAATAAGAGTATGCATCAAGCGGATACAACTGATCTTTCATGCTTTTAACGGCATCGCTAAGCCAGCTATATATAACATTCTGATCGGCATTATCGCCCATCATCTCCATATAATCATATGTTTTATAAGTAAGAATGGTTCCCTTTTCCTCATCACCATAGTATACCATACGCTGGTCGTAAATTTCCATAGTTTTATCCATATACTCTTTTTTCTTTGCAGCATCTGTTTCATTTGCAAAAAGATGATTGAAGATTCGCGGACCGTATATGTAAATATTTTTACTTGAAGCAGGACAGTTTTCATACACATAACTCCATGGAATTAGTGCACTTTCATAGGCTTCAGCTTTTGCAGAGGTTTGCATCAGACTTAAATTCTGACGGCACTGCACACTATCCTCACCATGACCATATGGTGCATTAACCGGATCGTAGCCTGCTTTCTGGGCACTTGCCGCGGCTATCATTGCAATAGCCATTAAACCTGTTAATAATAATTTTTTCATATTACCTGTTATTTTATAGTTGTTTTCTAAGTTATTCGAAACTTTGACCAATTGTTAAAAGAAAAGTTTAACCACCCCATTAAAATCAAACTTTTAATTAATCACGTTATTTATGTATATTCTTAAACTTCATTCTCTTGGAACTGGTGTCTATTGGAATTGACGAGTAAAGAACCATCGTTCATTTATATTCATACTAATTGATATTTTAAACATATCCTGACTAATCATAAATTTATGATCCGGCTTCTGTTTAATATAACTAAATCCAATATTCATCATCGAAACATATCCCGTCATTATATCATGAAACGGCAATCCCAACCCCAAAGTTACACCATATTCGTTATAAGTACCCATTCCGAGCCTATCACTTGTATCCGGATCATAAACACCTATATTAGTATATGAGTTTGAATAAGATAGCCCTCCTCTAAACCTTATTCTTTGAAAAAAGTTCTGACTAAATGGGTTAATCACATATTCCGCACCTGCATTTAATCTATATAGATTATTAAACCTATTGTCATTGCTTAGGTCGTCAAGCAGTTCGGGGTAAGCACTATTTTGCCACAACTGATAAGTTCCGTCGAGCCCAACCAACACATTCTGAGTTCTGTATGTTACACCTAACCCAAAAGTTTGAGGTAACTGAAACTGAGCATTCTTTAAAGTATCTGTTTTAAGAATTTGCGTAGGGAGCAAATTAGGATTATTATAAGGATCAGCAGAGTAGAGCATTTCTGAAGGATTAACATCAGTCTCAATACTAATTTGCGGAGTATAAACAGCACCTACGGTTACAGATCTGGTTCTGTCAATGGGATACGTGAACTGCAATCCGAAGTCGTACATAATATCCCTTAGCGAGTACATATATTTAGTTTCTCCAACCATTGCACCCGACACATTTGGAGTAACTACACTGCTATGAGTAAAATTACCAAACAGGTATGACAAATTTGCTCCTACAGAAACATTCCTTATCGGTTCCCAGGCGATACCGGCATAAACCTGACTTAACCCTCCGGTTCCTCTGTATGTTTCGATATATTGTATATTTGACAGCGATCTTCCGGAGCTGAAGTTGTATCCCACTTTCGAGTATGGCAATAGACCAATGCTAGCACCCATATTCTTAAAGAGCGGAAACTGCAAAGCTACATAGTCGAGATTAGCATTATAAAAGTTGCGGCTATTAATCCCGTCGCTCATCTTAGACATATGCCCCGACACACCAAAGTCAAAGACGAATGTTAATGAATCCAGTTCAGAATATGATGCCGGATTTCCGGGATTCACATGCTGACTTCTTCGTAATCCATAACTGATTCCCCCCATCGACTCTGATGCTCCCACAGAAGGGTTTGATAAAAGACCATATCCATATCTCCCATATGGTGAGTTAGATCCTACTTGTTGTGCAGAAATTGCAAGGGTAATCGTAAGAAAAGCGATTAACAGTGAAAAATGTTTTTTCTTAATATTCATCTGTTCCGGTATATAAATAAGCCTCAGCCACTTAGTTTCATAAAAATATTTAAGCTTACAAAGATGATATATTTTTATGATGCAACCAACAAAACGGGTCCGACTTCCTGTTAAAAAGTTTAAAGTTTAATGATTATAAACTATTTACTCAGGCTTATCCATTATTATTATCTATTCAGTTTTACTTCCTTTTTTATATCCGTTATAAGATATTACCTCTTCGGTTGGCTTTCTCTTTTTTGTTCTCAGTGGCTGCACGCTATATCCTATGGCAATATCAAGCCAAACCCTTTTTGAGTTCGGAATCATAAGCAATTCCCGCATTGCAGGCTCATTAAACCATCCAAGGATACAAGACCCAAGCCCCTCGGCGTGAGCAGCCAGCACAATATGAGCAGCAATTACACCCAAATCCATTTGAGCATAGTCCTTCTGCTTCACCCATCCACCCACACCCGACGATAGATTCACTTTCTCTTCCACAAGTACCAGATGCACCGGCGCCTGTTTTGTAAAATGATTCATGCCAAGAGCACGTGCCGAAGTAGCATCAGCAACCTTGTTTTTAAGTTCCGGCTCATCAACCACAATAATATGCCATGGTTGCGAGTTACATGCCGATGGCGACAACCGTGCCGCCTCCAGAATACGTTCAATTTTTTCTTTCTCTACGGGCCTGTTAGTATCAAACGCCCGCACACTTTGTCTTTTCGACACAAACTCTAAGAAATCCATAATATTTAGTTTGCAGATAATTAGCGGTTCTCGAGTGAGAGCAAGCGACTTATATACTTTCCAATAATATCAAATTCAAGATTCACTACGCTACCCTCTTTTATTTGATGAAAATTAGTGAATTCATAAGTATAAGGTATTATTGCCACTTTAAAACTGTTATCGGTAGGTTCAACAACTGTCAGGCTAACACCGTTAACCGTAACCGAGCCCTTATCAACAGTCATATATCCTTTTCCGGCCATCTCTTTGTCAAACTCATACTCAAAAGTAAAATACCAGCTTCCATTAGCCTCATCCACCTCTTTGCACACGGCTGTATGATCTACGTGTCCCTGAACAATATGCCCGTCAAGTCGCCCGTTCATCATCATGCTCCTTTCAAGGTTAACCTTGCTCCCCAGCTCAAGCAGTCCCAGATTCGACAATTTCAGCGTCTCTTCAATTGCCGTAACCGTATACACATCATCTTGTATAGAAACAACCGTAAGGCACACCCCGTTATGCGATATACTCTGATCTACTTTAAGCTCATTGGTAAAATTACATCTAATTGATATATGCAGATTACCTCTATCTTTTTTTAGAGCAACAACCGTTGCCGCCTCTTCTACAATTCCTGAAAACATCTGATTTATAATTTTGATATGATACTACACCTATAGTTATTATTCACTGTTACCAGATCGAAGCCCTCTCCTCCTTTGGTATATACATCGGGTCTGTTGGCTTAATATCAAAGTTCTCATACCAAGCATCAATATGAGGTAAAGCACCATCAACACGCCACCTACCCAATGAGTGCGAGTCCACTCTTGTTAATCTAAGTATTTCGGCATCGCGCACATTACCTGCCCACAATCCGGCATAACTCAAGAAGAAACGTTGCGAAGGAGTAAATCCATCAATCTCTTCACCCAATTTAGCCTGTTCAGTTTGCATAAACGCATGGTAAGAGACCTGTAAGCCACCGTGATCGGCAATATTCTCACCAAGAGTAAATGTTCCGTTAGCCCTTACTGTATCAAGCACCACAATATTATCGAAAAAATCTACTAGCACTTTTGCCCTCTCATCAAAACGGGCAGCATCATCAGCAGTCCACCAGTCGGTTAAATTCCCATCCTTGTCAAACTTGCGCCCCTGATCATCAAATCCATGAGTCATTTCGTGACCAATTACAACCCCTATACCACCATAATTGATAGCATCATCGCCATTCATAAAGAAGAACGGAGGCTGAAGAATTCCGGCCGGAAAACATATTTCATTAGAAGAAGGGCTATAATAAGCATTTACTGTTTGAGGCGACATATACCATTTTGTACGGTCAACAGGCTCACCCAGTTCACTTATCATATCATTATAAGCAAACTCAGAAGCTCTTACCCTGTTTTGCCAGAACGAGTCATCTTTTATCTCAAGCTTCGAGTAATCCTCCCATTTATCAGGATATCCAATCTTAACAATAAAAGTTCCCAGCTTCTCCTGAGCCTTCTCCTTTGTTTCGTCGCTCATCCATTCAAGTTGATCTATTCTTTCGCTTAGAGCCAGTTTAAGATTGTCAACCAGCTTAAGCATACGCTCTTTTGCTTCTGCAGGGAAATATTTCTCAACATAAATTTGTCCAACCGCCTCACCCATTGCACTATTCACAGCATCAATAGTTCTTCTCCATCGAGGGCGCAGCTCCTTGCTTCCGCTAAGAGTTTTGCCATAAAACTCAAAGTTAGCGTCAACAAAATCATCACTCAGATAGCTTGCAGCAGAGTTAATAACCTTCCAGCTCAGATAATCCTTAACAACCTCAACCGGTTCCCTTTCGATTATTTCAATCGACACTCTCACCGGATCAATCTGCGAAACATTTATAGAGTCGAGTCCCTCAGCGCCCACCAGTTCAAAATACCGTGTCCATTCAAAAGGAGCAACCTCGCTGTCCATCTCAGAAACAAGCATCTTATGGTAGTTTAGCTCCGGCATTCTACGCATCTCTCTGGTTATATGAGCTTCGGCAAGTTCAGTTTCTACTTTCATCACATTTGCCGCAGCACTTTTTGCATCAGACTCGCTGTAACCAGCATTCCGAAACTGAGTCTCCATCAATTTAATATATTCATCTCTGATGGATTGCGACCTGTCATCCTGAAGAAGATAATAATCCCTGTCGCCCATGCCAATCCCCGACTGGCTAATGTGGGCAATATTCATAGAACTGTTCACTCTATCCGGACCAACACTAAATCTAAAAAAAGGTGTTGAAGCATACTTGCCAACATTCACCATCACCTCAATAATATCCTCTCTGCTTTCAATTTCGGCAATCTCCTCAAGCTGAGGCAGTATTGGAGCAGCACCCTCACTGTTCAGCTTAGCGCTATCCATCCCAATTGAGTAGAGGTCGCCCACCTTCTGCTCATTAGTGCCATACTGATGTTCAGTCATGCCAAGCTCCTGTATAAGCTCCTGAATCTGAACCTGATTCTCTTCGCGGAGTTTATCAAAAGATCCATACCTCGCATACTCATCAGGAATCGGGTTAGCCTCCTGCCATCCGCCGGTTGCATACTGATAAAAACTTTCACCCGGATTAGCGGTAGTATCAATATTTGCAACATCTATATTATCATTACTCATAGTTCCTTTTTGTCCGGAACAACTCACAAAAACCATTATAAATAAAACTAAAAATGGAAATAAAATTTGTTTCATGATTGAATTAAATTGATTATGCAAAAGTACAAAAATATTTACAATTAAAGTGCACCTATCTTTTTAAGCTCCTGTTCAATCAGTAAGCCTGTCTTTTCACTTACAGGCGTAAGCGGCAACCTAAGCCTGTTCTTAATAGTTCCCCTTTGCGAAAGAATAGATTTAACACCTGCAGGATTACCTTCCACAAATATCAGATGAAAAAGGTTACTAAAATCGTCCTCCATTTTATTACGTGCATTCACCGCATCCCCTTCCAAAGCACTTGCAACAAGCCATGCCATTTCCTTAGGGAAAGCGTTGGCAAACACCGAAATAACACCTATACCTCCAAGCTCAATTACAGCGGTTGTTACCGCATCGTCACCCGAAATAACACTAAAACCATCAGGTGCACCTTTAATAATATCTTCAATCTGTTTTAAATCGCCCGAAGCCTCTTTTACTGCAATCACGTTGGCACACTCATTTGCAATACGCAACGTTGTTTCTGCCAGCATATTAACCCCAGTTCTTCCTGGCACATTATACAAAATAACCGGAACCGGTGAAGCCTCCGAAACAGCTTTATAATGCTGGTATAACCCCTCCTGAGTAGGTTTATTATAATAAGGTGTTACAGATAAAACTGCACTAATTCCTGTAAAATCAATACTTTTAAGCTCCTCCACCAAGGCAGCCGTATTATTTCCTCCAACACCCATCACAACCGGCACCCGTCCGTTTACCTCTTTTACAGTAAATCTAACCAACTCACTTTTCTCCTTATCAGACAAAGTTGGAGTTTCTGCCGTTGTGCCCAGCGCAACAATATAATCAGTGCCGTTATCCAGATGAAACCCAACCAGCCGGGCAACAGCATCAAAATCTATAGAACCATCTTCTTTAAAAGGAGTGATTAAGGCTACTCCCGACCCTTTTAAATTTATTTTTGACATGAAATAATCATTTTTACCTGCAATTTAACACCTAAAAGCCTGTTTGTCGAGCAAATTAGCTTGAATGTGCAAAGGTAAATAAAAACAGGTCGTTTTCAATATTATATAGAATTAATATTCCTGATTTGGTTGGTTCATGTCTGGTTCAAGTCTATACCAAGTCTGGTATTTCCTGATGATTTGTTGAGGAGATACCAGACTTGGTATAGACATGGTATAGGGATGGAATAGACCTGCCACCTGTCAAAATCGTACTGAAGCAGCTAATTTTGACGAAACATTAAGCTTATTCTATTTTGCTTCAGGATGAGCTGATAAAATCTCTTTCATTTTTTCGAGAACTTCAGGAGCATCTGCTGCGATATTCTTTGTTTCGAGCGGATCGGCTTCATAATCGTACAGTTCATACTCAACATCAGATGGATCTTTGCGGTTTTTCCACTCAACCAATCTGTACCTCTCTGTTCGGATTGCTCTTCCGAGGTAACCTCCGTGAGGATATGAGTGGTAGGCATGGTTTTTTATTCTTTCTCCGGGATTTATAAGAACCGGCACCAGACTTAACCCATCTATCGGTTGTGGGGTATTTGGTTTATCCAAACCGGCAAGCTCTGCTAATGTTGGGTAGATATCAACAGATTCTGCGAGCTGATCTGTAGATTCACCCGGAATGGCTACACCCGGAGCAACAATTATTATTGGAATTCTGTTTGCCTGTTCGTAATTTGTGTGCTTAGTCCAGTAGCCATGGTCGCCCAAATGCCAACCATGATCACCCCAAAGAACTACAATTGTATTATCAAGCATATCAAGTCGCTCCAATTCATCCAGCACACGCCCCAGTTGTGCATCCATATAACTAATTGAAGCATAATAACCATGAATCAGTTTGCGTGTTAAAGAATCGGGGTAAACATACTGTCCTACGGGAATAGGTTTAAACTGATCTATCTCTCCTCCACGCTTAATTGCCATTCGGGGTGCTCCTTCGGGATCTTTCTCAAACTCAGGCATCGGGAGCAAGTCCGGATCGTACATATCCCAGTACTTCTTAGGAGCACTGAAAGGCAGGTGAGGGCGAACGAACCCCACAGCCATAAAAAAGGGTTTATCAGGCTCTTTCTTCAGCTCCCTCAGCCTGTCGATAGCATGCCTTGCAACACGTCCGTCGGCGTAAGCATCATCAACAACATCGGGAGATTCCCATGCTGCTCCGCGCGGGAGATCGCCTATACGTGTGTCAGGAAAGTGGAGACGTGTGTTCTCAAACAGAGCCTCCTCACGTGTGAGCTTGCGATCAGTGCTTTCGGGGAGCAGGTATTCTATCAGTTTATCCTGATGATGCGGAATACTCCATGATGCATCATCGTCTGTGTTTCCATGCCCGACATGAAACACTTTTCCAATAGCTTCGGTATGATATCCTGCCTGCATAAAATATTGAGGTAATGTTACAGCATTTGGATAAACATCTCTTAATTGTTTCCCAAAATCATAAAGCCCGGAAGTGGTGGAACGAGCCCCTGTAAGCAGATTGTAACGGGATGCAACACTTACGGCTTGATTGCAGTACGCCCTGTTGAATCTCACCCCCATATCAGCGAGCCTGTCGATATTGGGACTCACTGCAACCTCATCTCCATAGCAGCCCAAATTGGGTTTTAAATCATCAACGAGGATCATTAAAACATTTTTAGGCTTTTCGTTAATAACCTCCTGACTTTTTGAAATGAGGGGAACTGCACTTATTCCGCTTATGAGGAGGGAGCTTTTTATTATATTAAGATGTATCATAACATGAAGCTAACAATAGATTATATATTTATATATTTACAAAGATGGGGAAATAATTTTTAAAAAAACAGAAATTGAACCCTCGCCTACAGGAAAATTTGCATGTCCATCGTCTCCGATTATCACTTCTTCCTTAATATGACCTAATTTATCATACCATGCTGACCCTGCGTAATCTGTGCCGACAAAAATACGCTTTTCGCCGGCCTCAGCATTACTCATAACAACAACACAGCCGTCGGGATGCTCTTCATTTCCCCTTCTGACCCATCCAACAATACTTTCGTGATCAAAATAGTCGTCCTGATCGCCATATGCAAAATCTCTGCGCACATCAAGAAGTTGATCTATAATCCATTGCTGCCCTTCTCTGGGGCTTGGACCCTCAATACCGAAATAATCGCCATAAAATATACAAGGATACCCATCAGCCCGAAGCAGTATTAGTGCATATGCCAAAGGTTTAAACCAATCGAGCACATACAAGTCATCATCATACAGGTGAGAATCATGATTATTTACATACGTAACTGCCAGTTCAGGATATTTCGCAACAATGGTATCGTCGAATATTTTACTCATATCGTATCCCGGACCATCAAGACTACAAACTCTGAAGTGATAATGCAGCACAACATCAAACAGGTCAATCCGTTGCTCAACATTATGTAAAAAAGAGTCCATATTAATTCCTTCGTAGTAAGAATATTCTCCAACTATATAAAAATCCTCTCCAAACTCTGTTCTAACATGACCAATAAACTCCTTTAAATACCAATCGTTTATGTGTTTTATTGCATCAAGTCTCAATCCATCGACACCTGTTTCGTTAATAAACCAGCTAATCCATCTTTTCATCTCCTCGCGGGTATCAGGATGCTTATAATCAATATCGTTAAACATCAGATAGTCGAAATTACCAAACTGCTGCCCTACCGACCTGTCTTCAGGATCTACTCCCTTATTCTCACCTTCAATGATATAAATAGCTTTTTTCGGGTCTCTGAAATTGTAGTCGGTTGCAGAAAAATGCTCCCAGCTCCATTGAAAATCTGAGTACTTCCCGTTGCGTCCCGGGAAATAGAATCTGGTAAACCCCTCTATTTCAAACGGCTCTGAGATTACGTCGTTTCGATTATCCGGATTAACCTCAACTACATTAAAGAATTGCGTTTCATCGCCTCCTGCTTTATGATTCAATACAACATCGGCATAAACGGCAATACCCTGGTCGTGAAGAGCTTTAATTACTTCATGCAGTTCTTCCTTTGTGCCGTATTTAGTTCTTACTGTTCCCTTCTGATCGAATTCTCCCAGATCATACAAATCATATACCCCATATCCAACATCGTCAGAACCGGTGCCTTTGGTACTTGGAGGAATCCAGACACCTGTTACCCCAATCTCTTTAAGTCGCTGTGCATCATCTCTTAAATTTTTCCAAAGCACGCCTTCGTCCGGCAGATACCACTCGAAGTACTGAAAAATGACACCATTAGTACGCATAATTTTTATTTTTTAAATTAAACCTGACTAATAAAACGCTATCTGATACATCTCTGTTCTTTATAATTGATGTTTTTATATTACTTTTGTAGATGCAGCAGGTCGGTTTGTCGCTCCGTAGTTAACGGGGAGGAAAGTCCGGGCAACGCAGAGCACCATACTTCCTAACGGGAAGCTGTTTGTGAGAGCAGATTAGCGTAACAGAAAACAACCGCCTCGTTCTTATAGATGAGGTAAGGGTGAAAAGGTGAGGTAAGAGCTCACCGGATGCCATGGCAACATGGTGTGCCGTACGCATTATGGGTTGCAAGACCATGTATATCGGATATGTAGGGCTGCTCGTCCGATGCCGAGGGGTAGGTCGCTTAGATAAATGACAGACACTCCTCTTTTGGAGTACAGAACCCGGCTTACAGACCGGCTGCTTTTTTTATTATTGAACATTTCTTAAATTTATTCGTTTTATCTGATCAGGATTTGGTCTGGTATAGATTTAGTTAGGGCAAAATATGGCTATAAACGGTATAAATAACAACCGAGATGAAGCTGACCAGCCGGGTAGACTGGAACGGCTAAAAATCAATATAAAAAAACTCATCAAATTCTTAACTCATGATATTTGGAGAAATAACCCTGAAACACTCTCCAACAAAAAGAATATACTTTATAATTCGCTGAAGATTATCATTCTAACCGGACGAAACATTCAGGAATTGAATATCGCTGCAAGTGCACGCTCCCTAACCTATCGTACACTACTCTCAATAGTTCCGCTTTTAGCTGTTATTTTTGCAATTGCCCGGGGATTTGGTATTGAAAATATTATGGAAAGTAGTATTTTCAACCTTATGACAGGTGCTCCTTCGGATACGGAGACAGTTGCTGTTAATCATGCAATTCCCCCGGACACAATGGTACTTGGAACCGACTTGCATGATGGAGGAGTTAGTGGCAGAGATGCTGTGGTTGATGCTACAACCGGTGAGGTGGTTGCAGTGGACGAGGTTAGCGCCGGTGGCAGAACCCATGAGTTTCTTGATCTTCTTTTCAGGCTTATAGATAACTCCCTCGAAGAGGCTAAAGGAGGGGGAATATTTGCAGGAGTGGGTATTCTGCTCTTCCTGTATACCATACTTCTTTTGTTTAATGATATTGAGAATAACCTCAACAAAATATGGCAGGTGAGCAGAGGCAGGGGAATTGGGAGAAAGGTGACAGACTATACCGCAATGATTCTGTTTATGCCGATATTTTTTATTCTGGTAAATGCTCTGAACATTCTCAGCTACCCTGAGAATAATACTCTTAAAATAATATATATATTATATCCTCTTATTCCACGATTGCTTGATATTGTTCCTGTTGTTGTGATAATTCTTCTGTTTACGGTAGTCTATAAATTTATTCCGAACACAAAGGTGAAATTTCAGAATGCACTTTTAGCAGGAATTATTGCAGGAATTGCGTTTCAGTTTTTTCAGACGCTTTACCTGAGCGGACAGTTGTGGATTACCCGCTATAATGCTATTTACGGTACATTTGCTGCTATTCCGCTGATGCTCCTCTGGATTCAGTTTTCGTGGTTTATTACACTTATTGGAGCAGAGATTTCGTTTGCCGCACAGAATGTGAGTAAATTCTCATTTGAGAAAGAGACACGCAATATTAGCAGAAGATATAAAGATTACTTTACTCTGATGATAGCATCGCTGATTGTGAGGCGTTTTGCAAGAAGTCAGGAACCATATACGGCCGATCAGATTTCTGAAAGATGCCAGGTGCCCTCGAGGCTTACCAACGACATTCTTGATGAATTGATGGAAATAAATGTAATATCTCCCACCCCATCCACAAAGGATGAGCTGGTAATGGCTTTCCAGCCGGCTGTTGATATTAATATTATTTCGGTGAACTATATAATTGGCAAACTGGATGAGAAGGGTTCTGAAGATTTTATGATTGATATGGAGAGCGATTTCCATAGCCACTGGAAAGTTCTGATTGACTCCCGTGCCGGTATATACGAAAGAGAAAATGATGTCTTATTGAAAGATTTATAAAATTGCTATCTTTGTAAATTGATATTTAGAGAATAAACCACATGAAATTCATCCGATCGATAGAAAGTGTAGGTGAATATGCATCGTTGATGGGGAAAGTTTTATCCATCCCCGACAGGATGCGGGAATTCATGAAAGAGTTCATGAAGGGTATTTATTTATTGGGGGTCAATTCAATCTGGATAGTTATTATTATCTCCTTTTTTATAGGAGCTGTAATTGTTATGCAGATAGCATTGAACATAGATTCTCCGATGTTACCGCGTTTTACGGTTGGGGTTGTTTCACGTGAGATTATTCTGTTGGAATTCTCGTCGACCATAATGTGCTTGATACTATCGGGTAAAGTGGGCTCTAATGTTGCCTCTGAAATTGGAACGATGAGAATTACCGGTCAGGTTGACGCACTTGATATTATGGGGGTTAATTCTGCCAACTATCTGATTCTGCCTAAGGTATCGTCATTCGTAGTTTTCATGCCGGTACTTGTGATATTTAGTATGTTTATGGGGTTGTTTGGCGGCTATATAATTTGCCTGGTTTTAGGTACACCCTCGGTTGAAACATATATTTATGGTATTCAGGCATTTTTCAGAGAGTCATTTATTTGGTATTCTATATTTAAATCGATGCTGTTTGGTTTTATAATTGCATCGGTGGCAGCATATTTCGGATATACTGTTAAGGGTGGTGCTTTGGATGTTGGAAAAGCAAGCACCAACTCTGTTGTGATAAACAGTATTCTGATTCTGATAACAGATTTAGTCTTTACTCAATTGGCTATGGGTTGATATGATTGAAGTTAAAAACATCAGCAAAGAATTTGAAGATAAGGTTGTGCTTAACAACATCAATGCCACCTTTGAGAAAGGACTCGTTAATATGATTATCGGGAAAAGCGGTTCGGGTAAAACTGTTCTGCTTAAGTGTATTGTGGGACTGGAACTCCCTACTCAGGGTGAGATACTGTATGGCGGACGCAATTTTCTCAGGATGAAATCACGTGAGGTAAGCAGGCTAAGACGCGATATAGGTATGCTGTTTCAGGGCTCGGCGCTTTTTGACTCAAGAACAGTACTTGAGAATGTTATGTTTCCGCTTGATATGTTTTCCCGCAAAAATAAGCGTGAGAGAAAAAAGAGAGCTGAGTTTTGCTTGGAAAGAGTTGGTTTATCTAATGCAGCCGACCTCTACCCTTCTGAAATTAGCGGGGGTATGATGAAGAGAGCTGCAATTGCAAGAGCGATCTCTCTGAATCCTAAATATCTGTTTTGTGATGAACCTAACTCGGGACTGGACCCCAAAACAGCACAACTTATTGATGAGCTTATTCAGGATATCACCAGGGATTTTCAGATGACCTCGATTGTGGTTTCTCATGACATGAATTCGGTCATTAATATTGGCGACAAGGTGATATTTCTGAATGAAGGAATTAAAGAGTGGGAAGGTAACAAATCCGAAGTTATGGATGCAGATAATGAGAAGTTGAACGACTTTGTGTTTGCCTCTGATCTTTTTAAGAAAATTAAAGAGGCAGAAGATATAATTTCCGAAGAGGAAAGAAAATAGTAAAAACAATCGGTTGTGATTCGTTGTTATTAACATTCACAATTTAATATATATTAGTTACAATTATGTTGAAAATAAAGAACTTGCACGCAGTTGTTGAAGAGCAAGAGATTTTAAAAGGGGTTAGTTTAGAGGTTAACCCCGGTGAGATACATGCTGTTATGGGCCCTAACGGTTCCGGTAAGAGCACCCTGGCATCAGTGCTTGCAGGGCATCCTAAATTTGAAGTTACCCGGGGAAGTATAACCTTTAAAGGGCAGGACCTTTTGGAGATGGAACCGGAAGATCGCTCTCGTGAGGGGCTATTTTTAAGTTTCCAGTATCCTGTTGAGATTCCGGGAGTAAGTATGGTTAATTTTATGCGTGCTGCTATAAATGAGCAAAGAAAATACAGAGGTGAGGAAAATATTTCTGCAACCGATTTTCTTAAGCTTATGCGCGATAAGAGAGAGCTACTGGGAATGGACAGTCAGCTGGTTAGCCGCTCTGTCAACGAAGGTTTTTCTGGTGGAGAGAAGAAGAAGAATGAGATCTTCCAGATGGCAATGATTAATCCTCTGCTTGCTATATTAGACGAGACCGACTCCGGCCTGGATATTGATGCTCTGAGAGTGGTAGCTGCAGGTGTGAGTAAACTTCAGACAAAAGAGAATGCTACAATTCTTATAACGCACTACCAGAGACTCCTTGAGTATATTAAACCTGATTTTGTACATGTACTGCATAGTGGTAAAATAGTTAAATCAGGTGGGGCCGACTTAGCCTTGGAACTTGAGAAGAAAGGCTACGAATGGCTTATAAACCCGTAACCAATAATTAAAATGATAGAACAACAATATATTGATCTGTTTGAACAGTATCGAAGCGACCTTGATGCCAATTCTGTTGAGGGATTGAACAGGCACCGCGATGAGGCATTTGCTACATTTAAACAGGTTGGATTTCCATCTTCTAAAATTGAAGATTATAAACATTCAAATATTGTACGCCTTTTTGATGCTGATCTGGGACTGAATATTCGTAATATTCCAATTTCTGTTGATCCTTATGAAGCATTTAAATGTGATGTACCTAATTTAAATACGCATACCTATTTCCTTATTAATGATAGGTATTACGACAATATAAAGCAAAAAGAGAGTCTTCCCGAAGGTGTGTTTGTGGGTAGCCTTCAGAAGTTTGCAACAGAATATCCTGAACAGTTTGAAGCTCATTATTCCAAGATTGCCAATGATAAGGAAAATGGAATTATTGCTTATAACACAATGTTTGCTCAGGACGGTTTTGTTATCTATGTGCCAAAAAATATCGTTGTAGAGAAACCTCTTCAGCTTATAAATATTCTTCGTGGTGATGTAGATCTCAGTGTTAACAGACGCGTGCTGATTATTGCTGAAGAGAATGCACAGGTGAAACTGCTTGTGTGTGATCATGCAGTTGATGAGGTTAAATTTGTAGTTACTCACGTTACTGAAGTTTTTGCTGACAAATATGCTCAGGTTGATGTATATGAACTTGAAGAAAACTCAGAAAAAGTGGTCAGACTTAATAATCTGTTTAGTGAGCAAAATGACAACTCAAAGGTAGTTACCAGTAGCATAACTCTTCATAACGGATATACGAGAAACAACTTCCGATTCAGATTACTTGGCGAACATGCTGAAGCTCATGCCGGTGGTTTGGCTATTTGTGATAAGGAACAGCATATTGATAATTTTGCTTTCCTTGACCACGCCAAACCCAACTGTTTGAGTGACGAGCTCTTTAAAACAGTTTTAGATGGGAAAGCTACAGGTGTATTCTGTGGAAAAATTCTTGTGGAGAAGGATGCTCAAAAGACTTTAGCATATCAGACAAACAGAAATCTCCTAAACTCAGAGTCAGCTCAGATGTTTTCAAAACCGCAGCTTGAGATTTATGCTGATGATGTGAAATGTTCGCACGGATTAACAACCGGTCATCTTGATGATGAAGCACTTTTCTATTTGCGCTCGCGTGGTTTGGATAAAGAGGAGGCGCGACTGCTTCTGCTGGTTGCCTTTACAAGCGATGTGGTAGAGCTGGTTAGAATTCCTTCGCTTCAGGAGAGACTTACCACTTTAATTAACAAAAGATTTCGTGGCGAACTTATGCGTTGTGGCAACTGCAATGTTTGCAAATAACAAATAATTTCTGATGGATATTAATAAAATACGAGCAGAATTTCCAATACTTGCACGTGAGGTATATGGCAGACCGTTAGTCTATTTTGATAATGCTGCCACAACTCAAAAGCCTAAATGTGTAATGGATAAAATTACTGAGGTTTACACCACTGTGAACTCAAATGTTCACAGAGGTGTTCACTTCCTCAGTCAGGCTGCCACAGATGAACATGAGGCATCGCGAAAAACTGTTCAGAAATTTATTAATGCTGCTTCTCCCAATGAGATCGTTTTTACCAGAGGGGCTACGGAATCTATAAATCTGGTTGCATCTTCTTATTGCAGAGAGTTCTGCAAACCCGGTGATGAAATTCTCATTACAGCTATGGAGCATCACTCTAATATAGTTCCGTGGCAATTGCAGGCAGAGATTTATGACCTTAGGCTTCGGGTGGCACCTATTAATCCATCGGGTGAATTAATTATCGAGGAGTTTGAAAAGAATATAAATGAGCGCACCAAGCTTATTGCTGTTACGCACACATCCAATGTTTTAGGCACAGTTAACCCTGTTGAGGAGCTGGTTAGAATTGCACATAAATATAATATTCCTGTTTTAATTGATGCTGCTCAGGGTGTACAACACACTAAGGTTGATGTTCAACAGCTGGATTGCGACTTCCTTGTTTTTTCTTCTCATAAAATTTATGGCCCAACAGGTGTTGGTGTTCTTTATGGCAAAGAGAGCTGGCTGAATGCATTACCTCCATATCAGGGTGGTGGTGAAATGATATCCAGTGTATCATTTGAAAAAACTACATTTAACGAACTTCCATTTAAATTTGAGGCCGGCACACCCGACTTTGTAGGTACAACTGCTCTCGCTACTGCTCTCGATTATATTTCTTCAATAGGAATTGACAATATTGCTCAGTATGAATCTGAATTGTTGAAATACGCCACTAAAAGAGTTCTGGAGATTCCGGGACTAAGAATTATTGGCACCGCAAAAGAAAAGAGTAGTGTTATTTCATTTCTGGTTGATAATATCCATCCTTATGATATCGGCACCTTACTAGACAAGATGGGAATTGCGGTAAGAACCGGTCACCATTGTGCCGAACCCCTTATGCATGAATTGGGTATTGATGGCACCGTTCGTGCTTCATTCGCTTTTTATAATACCTCTGAAGAAGTTGATATGTTCATTGATGGATTGAAGCGAATTGTTAGCATGTTTTGACAATTAATGCAATTTGATATAACAAATTGTTATATTTGCTTTATTAAGCTGAAACAGATGCGTAAAAAAAACGTTGAAATTGCAAGAAATGAAGATCATGCTTTATTTATCCTTTTAAAAAAAAGGGACAGGGAAGCTTTTTCGATGATATATGAGAAGTATCATCGATACCTGTTTTCTATTGCATTAAAATATCTGAAAAGTGCGCAGGCTGCCGAAGATACAGTGCATCATGTTTTTGTTAAGCTGTGGGAAAACACTTCCGATATTCATATTGAGATCAATCTAAAGAATTATCTCTACACTATGACAAAGAACTATATTCTGAATATGTTTCGTGATAATAAGGAGACAATTTCATTAAATTATGAAAATGCGCAGATTGATATCCCGGAACATGATGATTTATTAAAAGCGCTGGAAGATAAGCAAATGAGAGATATTCTATACAAAGGAGTTGAATCTCTGCCACCACAAAAGAGAGAAATATGTTTAAGGAAATTAGAGTCAACAGACAGTAATCAGCAAATTGCAGATAAGATGGGAATATCAGTTAATACTGTTAAGTCGCATTACCAGGAATCAATTAAAATGCTTCGTCACTATTTTCAGCAAATTAAGATGATGCTACTTTAAAATCTTTGATTACAACTAATATCTTTTGCTCTTAAATGTGTCAATATAATAAGAAACATCTATATGTCAATTAATAATAACATAATCAACAGAGTAATCAATGAAACCTCTTCCAAGGAAGAGGCCAGAGACGTAGTTGATTGGTTTTCTTCCACAATTGAGGGACAGCAGTACCTTTCTGATATGCTAGATAAGGATGCTTATCAGATGGAAAATGATTTTAACACCGGTAAATCATTCTCTCTGCGTCAATCAGAAAGGCTTCTTAGAAAAATAGATAAAGAAATAAGTACGAAACGCATAAGAAGAATAACACTTAGAGTTGCTGCCGTTTTGTTACCATTTATACTTTTAACCGGGATATTTGTATATTTTGAATCCGGAGGCGCACCTCTATTTAAGGAAGTTACTTACACAGAACTATTTATACCAAAAGGAGAGAATGCAAGAATTTTCTTTCAGGATGGTACTGAGGTTTTCATAAATTCAGATACCCGAATCAGATATCCTGAAAGATTTGGACTGAGAAACAGGAAGGTATATTTGGATGGTGAAGCCTATTTTACTGTTGCATCCAACAAGAGGAAACCATTTACCGTTTATGCGCATAATACACTTATTGAAGTATTAGGGACTAAATTTAATGTAAAGGCCTATAGCGAAAGTGAGACTATTGAGGTTGTACTTGATGAGGGCAAAACAACATTTCAGGTTAATAACAATATTTACCCAATGGCTCCGGGGCAGCAAATTGAGTATAACAAAACCACCGACAGATCAACACTATATAATCTTTCCAGATCGTCTAATAAATCACTATGGAAGAAAAATATCATATATTTTCATGATACACCACTATCTGACGTAATGAAAGTTCTTGAAAGGAAATATGATGTACAATTTCATCTTCAGTCACCTGAAGCACTTAATTACAGCTATACCATAACTACTAAACAAAATAATATTGAGTCTGTATTAAATGAGCTGCAGAAAATATCACCTGTGAAATTTATATATGACGAAAATAAGATCTTTGTTTCTATTTAAACGCGTTTTTCACTGCTAATTAATTTACTTTTTCATTATCTAATATTTCCATTTTTTGCAAAACAGTAAAACTTGCTGTCTTTTATTTGCAAATATCGAAAAATATGTCAAATATTTTTTGCAGATTCGCCAACAATTTAATAACTTTAAGCCATATGTCTATCTATAATTTTAATAATCGGGCAATTTATGAAAATGAAACCATTTCTGATATTTTTGATTTTCACTGTTGTTTCAATCTGGAACTGCAGTGCTCAATCGAATTCAGACAATGTTTCTATTAATATCCGATTCCTACCTGTTCAAACAATTACAGTTAACCCTTCCCAAAAATCAGTTGAACTTGTATATGCTACTGCTGAAGATTATGAAAGGGGCGTTTCCGCAGAATATAATAATCATCTTGCCGTATTTAGCAATGGTGGCTTTCAAGTAAATGTTGCAGCCAACAATGTTGATTTTATTGAACAGAGTGGCGATCGAGTGCTACCGGTTAGTGATTTGATTGTAAAAGCCTCAAACAGCTCTGAAAATAGTTCTGTGTATGATTTCAGCGATGTGATGCTATCTACTGCTCAAACAACTTTAATAAGTTCTAATGATGGCGGAAGAGATTTAAGGTATAATATAACCTACGATAATTCGGCTGCCGGATCTGACGGTACCTACAAAAGCAAATATTCGACTACAGGAAATTCAGAATCAATTTTTAGTGTGGAAGTCACTTATACTATTACCTCTAAATGACAATTTATTTTTTCATTAAAAAAAATAGAGATTTAATACTTTCACTTTATTACTTAAATTTCATATAATGGACATTTTAATACTTTTAAATCGATTGCATAAAATAAATTGAGAGTTACCACTATCCATCCACCATCGCACACCACTCTGTATCAGATACTTATAAATTTAACAGCCCTTGGAAACCTCAGCTTAGTTAAATCATGTTAATGGATGTGTCATTTATTTGCAAGTATAGAGATATATATTACTTTTGCGACGCTATTTGTTTATAGCACCAGTTTAATATGGTATAATTCAACAGAGTAAGCTGTTTTTGTATAGAGGCAAAGTTGTAATAACAGTTTATTCAAAAATGTTTAAACTGATTATTTATAAAAATTAGACAAAAAGCAAGACTAAGGTTAGATTTTAAGCATAAATAATCGATAATTGTCCTGATTAAATATTCTCATTTTAGTTTTATATTTTAATAAAAACATATTGAAAACTCGTATTTTCATAAAAGCTTATACTGCAACACCATTGTCTATTTAAAACAACTATATGTCTCAAATACATAATATAGATACGCTAATAAAATAATAACTCAAACAAATTAATTTTTAAAATTAAATGAAAACAAAAAAATTCGTAGTACTAGCCGCCCTTCTCGTTTCCGGCATTTTGTTTAACGTGAGCAATGTAAATGCACAGAAATCTGACAATGTAACGTTAAATATCAAGTTAACTCCAATTCAGACAATCACAGTAAACCCAGCTTCGGATCACCAAACTGTGGATCTTGAGTATAAAAGTGTGTCGGATTATGCAGAAGGTAAAACAGCAGTAAGACCCGATCATTTGGAAATATTCAGTACGGGTGGATTTTCAGTATCTTTTAAAGCTAGTGCTGAAAACTTTACTACATCAACTGGTACCGGTACAATAGCAGTAGGTGAAGTTAGTATATTTGCAGAAAATGGATCTAATGTACTAGGAAGTGAAAAGTATGATGGTGGACAATTAACTGTTGGTGGAACAACATTATTATCATCTAACACAGGTGGAAGAGATTTGAATTATAATGTTACTTACGACAATACAGCCGGTAATGAAGATGCATATATTGACCACATTTCAAAAGGAAAAGAGGCAACTTATACAACTGAAGTTACTTATACAATTGTAGCTCAATAATATTTAGCTTATTAAATATAATAGGGAGGAGTAGGTGACAAATACCTTATCTTCCCTATACTTGAGTTTAGAAAAAACAATTTCACAGCAATCAAAGAAATGAAAAATAAAGGAACTATTATATTCCTAATTTTATGCACTCTGTTTACTTTGAGCAGCAAAATATCTGCACAGACACTTTCTGGATCTGAAGATAATGTTACACTGAAAATTATACTTAAACCTATTCAGTCAATTGTTGTTACTCCTTCTCAAAATGAGGTTGAATTTGTTTATTCCAGCCCAAAAGATTATTCTGAAGGTGTAAAGAAAGAAATGGAAGATCATCTTACAGTATTTAGCACAGGTGGTTTTGAAGTTTCAGTTAAAGCTGAAAGTGATAACATTAAAAGAGTAGGAGGACCCGATGCACTGTCATTATCTGATATAAAAATTCAGGTTTCTCGCGGTTCAAAAACAAATACAAATGAAAAGTATCCGTCTGTTACTTTAGCTAACAATGCCTCAAATGTTATTGAATCTACTAAAGGTGGTAGAGATCTTAAGTATAATGTGAGCTATGATAATTCAGCCGGTGGTAATGATAAGTATTTAAAAGAGTATAGGTATATTGCTACTGCCGGAACCGGACGTGATGCGATTTATGCAGCTGACATCACCTATACAATAATTGCAAAGTAAAGCATTATCGCAAAATAATGTCTATTTATTGTAAATTGAAACCTTGCATAAACACTATTAATTATATTTGCATAATAAATAGTGATGAATAATGAATAATAAGTTCGCCATATATGGCATAATCAAACCGGTTTTACTTACATGCCTGCTACTGTTACTAGTACAGACAACATATTCGCAAGTCGGTATATCTGTTTCTCCTCCGCGATTATATTATCAGCTTAAATCTGGTGAGACTGGTACTCAAGATGTATTAGTGAGTAATATCAGTAAGGATCACACAATGAGTCTTTCTCTCACATTTGGAGATTGGGAGTATGATAATTACGGGAATAATGTGATCTTACCTCCCGACTCACTTGAAAACTCTTGTGCAAGCTGGCTTAGTGTAGCTGAGGGCACCTACATAACATTAGAGCCGGGCGAACATCGCGAAATTGAGTTGATGATGACAGTACCGGAAGGGAATGTGGGTAGAACAGATGTTCGTACTGCAATGCTATACGTAACTCAAATGAATTCTGTTGATGGAGTTGATGCCGATGGTGCAGCAATTAAAGTAAACGTGAGACAAGGTATAAAAATATACTACAGTGATGGCTCTCCTGAAGAGAGGGCTTTAGAGATTGAGGCATTATCATTTGACAAAGGAAATAATGCTCTTGAACTTGGATTTGCAAACAATGGCAATATTTGGTTAAATGGTACTGTTAGCGCAACAATCTTTAATCAGTCTAACGGAGAAGAGACTGTCATAGATGAGATTATATTTTACACACTCCCCGGCGACAAAAGAACAATGTTTATACCTATCGGGGCAACATTAGAAAAGGGTGAGTACATCGCTACAGTAATTATTGATTATGGAGATGACACAACTTTAGAAGCTGCTGAGTTGCAGTTTAGTCATGAGTAAAAAGCTATTCTACATATCGTTTTTCTTTTTAAACTCACTTTTGACTTTTGCCCAAAATGTTGGTGGATGGGCTAATAATCATTTGAACGTATATACCTATAATGGTGCGATTGCAAATGAAGCTTTTACTGTTCGCCTTGATTATACCGGCACATACCTGAATATACCAAACTGGAAGCTTTCTGTTCAATTAATTCAACCTTTTCAATCAGGAGGCGCAATTTTTCCGTTAGATAAGATAAAATTAATCCCTACCAGAACAGAAGGTCAGACTAACTTTCCGGGTCCATTACCTACAATAGAAAGAATAGGCGTTATTTCGCCGGTTAGCCTAAATGGTATGTCTGAAACATATATTGTACCTTCATCAAATACACCGATTTATCACAAAAGTGATTATAGCCAATACTACGATCTGCAAATGAAGATAAACTTATTGGTTGAAGGAGGTGCATATCTTGAAGATTTACAGGAGAAAACTTTTAGAGGAACTTTTAGATTCACTTATTTGAGACAAGATAATAGTGTTATAGGTATTTTTGAAAGGCAATTTACTATTCAGATTCACAAACTATCAGGCACTCCACCTGCTCCTGAAAATAAATATTCGATAAGCTTTTCAGCCGACGCCACAAATGCACAGATAGAATATAATAGTATTTCAGATTATGTTAATGGAAAAAGCGTGACATATGAAGACGGACTAACTATTACTGCTAATACAAACTATCAGTTATCGGTCAGATCTGTTGAATCCAATTTTACATCTCCTGCGGGAAATACTTTACCACTTGATATTGTTAGCTTGCAATTAGTTGGACCAAACGGTTCAGGTACATCTGTTCCCCTCTCGTCAAACGGACAGCCTCTACTCCAAGGACAATCAACTAGCGGATCGCCTCAAGGTTTTGATATAAGGTATTTTACAAAAGCAAACGATGAACGTTTGCACGAAGTGAGGTCTGAGCAATACAGTACGCAACTCATGTTTGAGATAACACCCAGATAGTTGATGTGCTACTTCCATAAATCACCATACCTATCAATACTTTTGTTTATTGGGTTTTTCTCATTAAACGGAGTGAAAACGCACACTTATGCTCAACATCCTATTAAGATGGAGATTAAAGAGTCGTTCTTGAATGACCAAGTTATAAGCCATATTGTTAAAATAACCAATACTTCAGAAACAGCGTTTAAAGGAGAACTTAAGTATGAAAGTAATATTGAAGTAAGCTTTCTGTCAAGAAATAACCACTCAATAACAATAGCTCCCGGAGACAGTAGCTTTTATGCATTCAGACATTTTGTTGGAAAAAACGCAAGTGCGGGAACAAAGATATTTAACTACTTAGTTT
The DNA here is from genome assembly GCA_964648775.1 of uncultured Proteiniphilum sp. Taxonomy (GTDB): domain Bacteria; phylum Bacteroidota; class Bacteroidia; order Bacteroidales; family Dysgonomonadaceae; genus Proteiniphilum. The sequence continues at coordinate 42,347 of CAZYNA010000001.1, forward strand.
TAGATGAAAACGGTGCAACTGTAGTAGATAGCGAGATGGATTTCCAAATTGATGTTCGAGAACACATCTATTTACAAATTGATGAAACACCCATTTTGTTGACAAACCCCTATGATTCTGTTAGAATAGCAGTTACTGTAAATAACCTAGGAAATATTAGTGAGGAGGTGACTCTTGTCTTCAATATTCCTGAGCTGCGTGAGGCACCTCAATTCACAGAGATGAAATCGGTTGTAACAGCTATGAGTCAGAACGTTTTTACATTCAGTTTTATTCCAAGTGTGAATTTATTAAACAAACCTCAGTTTCCTGTTCACATTACAGCCATGAAAGGAAAAGGGAAAGAGATTTTTTCCAATAAAAGAGCTACGGTGCAAAATGTGAGTTCAGACAGAAGATTTAGTAATATAAATCCAATGCAATCAATGTTCTCCGGTTATGGTTCTTACGACAACTCGGTATCTCTTAGCTACAGACACTACAATACATCATCAAGTATGATGCAGTTGGAAGGAGGTGGATATTATAATCTTCCTGCAGGATATCTCACTTTGAAAGGCAATTTATACAGATATAATGGGATGCAGAATCCAATCTTAACAAACACATCTTTAATGTATAAACTGTTTGAAAATGAATATACCGTTGGAAATATTAGTGAACAATTAGAACTACCTCTTTTTGGGCGAGGTGCAAAAGTGAAGTTTTCTGATAATGAAAAAAATAAAACAATTTCTTTTGGTGCTATAGACCAAAATTACAATTTAATAAGTTCACAACCCTGGTTTGAAGATTATTACTCGTTTTACACGGAAGGTGAAATTGGAGCAAATAATATTAATAATGGTACAAAAGCTTCATACCTTTTTCAGCGAAATCCTTATGATAAAGCAGATTACCATGTAGGCAGTTTAGAATGGAGAAGTGATATTGGCAAAAACTGGAATATCAATTTAGCAACACATGCTTCGGCAAGTAATTACGATGTTATTGAAGATAATAAATTTTCAGGAGCAGTAGAGCTTAGATATAGAGGTAATATTAATGAAAGAGTAATATTAAACGGATCGGGATATTATAGCGATCCTTATTTCGCCGGAAGCAGAAGAGGTACAACAAATTTTAATCAATCTATTAATATCGGCGTTAATGACGATATTAATATTTCAGGAAATGTAGGATATAATAAAATGGAGCCGAAATCTTATAGTTATGAATACAACTACTTTTCAGAAAATATAAATACTGCTTTCTTTGTGTCTGTTCCAAAAGTTTTAAGTGTTTCATCATCTTTTTTATTTAGGCATCACAGCGAAGCATCATCAGCCTACTCATACTATCTTGAGGATAACTCAGACATTCAAAGCATTAACTCAAACCTACTGGGATGGCAATGGAGATGGCAAAGCAGGAAAATGAAACATTCTTTATACGGAACAATTGAGGGTGGTTTTCTAAATGATCCATTAAACGAGAGTATGAACAATCTGCTAAAAGCTACATTACACTATTCATACAGCTGGCTTAATTTAAACTTATCATATCAGGATGGAGCATATTATATTTATGAATATATGATGGCAAATCGGCTGAATAGAGATTTTTATAGATTTACAGCTTCTGTTTCAGCAAATAAGAACATTTCAAAAAAGATTAATTTAAACTCAGGCCTTAATTTTACACGTGATGTGTATCAAGGGAATGTTCCGTCAGTTAACTTAAATATAAACTGGAAACCTTCAGATAAAGTTTCGCTATTTATGAGTGGCTACTGGCATCGCTACCCATTAATATACAACAAAGATATATTTAATATTCAATTGGGGGTTACATACAATTTTAGCAAAACACAACCTTCAAGTGGCAAGAATAGCAATATTACTGCACAATTATATTATGATTACAACTCAAATAATAGATATGACGAGAATGATGTGCCAGCAGAGGACTATCTGATTAGAATGGATAAGACCGTATTTATGACAGATAGTGAGGGTAAAGTAAGTTATTCTCATGTTCCTTATGGTAGCTACTCGATGAAACCCGCACAGTCAAACAGATGGTTTTTTGATCAAAAAGTTTTTGATGTGAGCAGCTCAAAAACAATGCTTAATATCCCCTTGAAGCAAAATGGAACAATAACAGGTAAAGTTGAGTATGTTGAGGGTGAATTTAGTGTTGATATTGTACCCAGATATGAGGGTATAAGGTTTATTATCTCTAATTCTGACAATACTATTTCGCGAACAGTTATAACTGATGGTAGTGGCAAATTTATAACTTTTCTTCCCAATGGGGATTATACGATTCAATTAGATAAAAAGACCTTATTGGAGCACACCGACTGCATCGACTTTGAGCGCAACATTTCTATAGAAGCCGGAGAAACAACAAATCTTGATAATTTCATAATTGAGGTGAAAGAACGCAAGGTCAATGTGAGAAGGTTTGTTAATTAACCATATTTTACAATTGGTTCTACATAGGCAATTTTGTTAAATTTTAAATCTTACTAATACTTTTTCTAACCCTCTGTGTCTATTATATGAATAAAGGACAATTTGCCCGCAAAAACGTTAAAATACAACCATAAAATACACGGGAACCAAGTCCTGAAATGAATTAGAGAGATTATTATTTTAAATGTTTAATTAATTACACTAAAACAAACCATGGGAAGAATTCCAGTGAAAAGGCGTTTAATTATTCTATTGTCGCTTTTTGTACTTAGTACCTCTATCGGGTCTGCACAAAAAGTGAGTCTGAATTTTAGTAGCCAAAATTTGAGAACTGTCTTGGAAAGTATTACTGAACAGACAGATCACTCCTTGGCATTTAGTAAGGAGGCAGTTGATTTGAGCGATAATGTTACAATTAACGTAACAGACGGAGAATTGCTAGAAGTGCTTAACGACTTGTTGTTACCTCGTAACATCGGTTATGAGATTAGAGACAATAAGATCTATATTTTTGATCAGCCTTCTGCGTTTGCAGCAAATGCGACACAAGGGCAGCAGCAAAATGTAACTTTAAGCGGATCTGTTATTGATGAGACAGGGGAGCCAATTACCGGGGCTAACATAATTGTTCCGGGTACAAGTATTGGTACTGTCACCGACTTTAATGGAAACTATAGCTTAATTATTCCTCAAGGATCTGAACTTCGCTTTTCCTACATCGGATATATTGATCAGATCTTTACAATAACAAATCAAACTCAGCTTAATGTGCAGCTGCTTGAGGATTCAGAGCTGCTTGATGAGCTTATTGTTGTTGGATATGGAGTACAACGCAAAAGCGTAGTAACTGCCGCTATTAGCCAGGTAACGGCTGAAGAGCTTAATGTAACCCGCCCCACCAGAGTTGAGGATGCATTAAAGGGTAAAGTATCGGGAGTTCAGATAACTCAAAGCTCAGGACAGCCCGGATCTGACTCAAAAGTGAGAATCCGAGGAATTGGAACAATTAATAATAGTGAGCCATTATATATCGTAGACGGAATGGAAGTGGGAGGTGGAATTAGCTACCTTAACCCTGTTGATATTGCATCGGTAGAAATACTGAAAGATGCTGCTTCAGCTGCCATATACGGGTCACGTGCCGCGAACGGAGTTATACTTGTAACTACAAAAAAAGGATCGACCGGAAAAGCAACCATTAATTATGACGTTAGCTATGGATGGCAAAATCCTTGGAAAAAACGTGAAGTACTCAATGCGAGTGAATATATGGTGATAATGAATGAGTCAAGACTAAACGACGGTAATCTTCCTCTTTTTACATCTGAACAGATGGCAACTTTAGGAAAAGGCACCGACTGGCAGGATGAAACTTTTTATTACAATGCACCGGTGCAAAATCATCAGGTGAGCGTGTCGGGCGGAGCTGAAAAGGGTAATTATTTCCTATCTTTCGGTTTCTTTGATCAGGCAGGTATTGTAGGGGGAAACTTTGACAGATCTAATTACAGTCGCTATAGCTTAAGATCAAATTCAACATACAACATTTTCGAGACTTTAGACCGTTCATTTTTAAATAATATTGATATCGGTGTAAATGTTGGTTACTCGAGAGACAAATCAACCGGTATTGAAACTAACTCAGAGTATGGTTCAATTCTAGGTAGTGCATTAACGTTCTCACCACTTGTGCCGGTTTATGCGGATGAAGAAACAGCAACATCTATACTGGCTACTTATCCACACGCTGTGAGAAATGGAGACAGAGTGTTTTCTATCCCACCTTCCGGTTTTCAAGAGATAGCGAATCCTGTTGCAATGTTGCATCAGCCAACAGCAGGATTGAACAACTCTGACAAACTGGTAGGATCAATATGGGGTGAGATTACAATAATTCCGGAGCTGAAATTCAGAAGCAGCTATGGTTTCGACCTTGCATTCTGGGGATTCGACGGATACACTTTCCCTTATTTTCTTGCGACACAAGGAAAGGATCAGCGATTTAGTACAGTGCAGAGCGAAATGAACAGGGGGTATACATGGCAGATTGAAAATTACTTCTCTTACAATAAATCATTTGTAGATGTTCATAACCTTTCATTTGTTCTTGGTCAGTCGGCTTCTAAATATCAATATCGTAATTTAGGAGGAAACGACAGAGACCTTCTGGAAAATGACCCGCTTAAAGCTAACATAAACTATGCAATTGCCGATCCTAAAGATGAAAGAGTATGGGGTGGAACAGGCGGTTATAACTTCTCTACAAGAGCTTCTTATTTTGGAAGGGTTGATTATAACTACGACGAAAAATATATGCTTCAGGCAACCGTTCGCCGTGACGGCTCTTCAGTATTCGGTCCGGGCAACAAATGGGGCGTTTTCCCATCATTCTCTGCAGGATGGAATGTTACTAATGAGGCGTTTATGGATGGACGTCCTGAGTGGTTTGATTATATGAAACTTCGTGCAAGCTGGGGTAAGAATGGTAACGACCGTATTGGACAATTCCTTTATACTTCACTTATGAATGGCGGACAAAACTACTACTTTGGCGGTGGTTATGACGTAGTGGAAGATCTTAGCAAAGTTGGAGAAAATGGTGGTCAGATGCAATATGGAAGTTCACCCGGATACATCCCTAACCCTAATGTAAAATGGGAGGAATCATCTCAAACAAACCTTGGTCTGGATACCCGCTTTTTAAGAGGAGCACTCACATTCTCGTTTGATTATTTCAAAAAAGAGACAATTGATATGCTAATGTATCAGCCAATTCCATCTTATGTTGGTATTGGAGCTCCAATTGCAAACGTAGGTGATATGGAAAACTGGGGACTTGAATTTGAAGCCGGCTGGTCGCATAATGTTGGAGATTTCAATTACTCAATTTCAGCTAATGCTTCTTATCTGCAAAACAAACTTATTAACCTTGGTAATGAGACAGGCGAACAGATTTATGAGGATGCAGGTGCATCGGGTGTGGGAAGCTATGTAAAAGGTATGAACGGAGAGGTATTTCCGTACTTCTACGGTTTCATAACTGATGGCATATTCCAGACTCAGGCTGAAGTGGATGCTTATGTTAATGCTGATGGTCAGAAACTACTTCCATCTGCGATGCCCGGCGATGTTAGATTTGTAGATCTTAATGGTGACGGCGTTATCAGTGATGGTGATAAAACCAAAATTGGTAAAGGTATGCCCGACTGGACTTATGGGTTTACGCTTTCGGCCGACTGGAAAGGTATAGATATGAATCTATTCTTTCAGGGCACAATAGGAAATGATATATACGATTTCTCTCAGCGCGGTGACATTCCTTTGAATAACCGTCCTGCATGGATTCTTGACCGCTGGCATGGTGAAGGGACATCCAACTGGTTGCCAAGAATGACCTCTGCCAATCCTAATGGAAACTGGCGCTCATCTGATCTATATATAAAAGATGGCTCCTACATGAGACTTAAATCGGCTCAGTTTGGCTACACTCTTCCAGCTGATGTAACAAGAAAGATTGCTGTTCAGAGATTAAGAGTTTATGTTTCTGCAGACAACCTGTTCACATTTACATCATATGATGGTTTTGATCCTGAAGTTGCTTCGGGTGGTTATACAACAATTGGAATTGACCGTGGAATCTATCCGCAATCAAGAACAGTTTCTGTTGGGGCTAACATTACATTCTAATCTTAAAAATTTAAACAAATGAAGAAATTAATATATATACTAATAACAGCTCTCTTGATTATCGGAGTGACCGGATGTAGTGATGACTTTCTTACAGCTTCATCTACTGAAAGACAAGAGGCGGGTGCTCCTGCTTATGAGGGAGCAATTTTGGCGAACCTGGCATCAGCATACCAGATAATGCTATTTGACAGCTATGCTGCTAACAATTACAATAGTATTCCACTTATGTCTGATCTTCGTTCGGATGATATATTTAAAGGCGGTGGCGATGCAGGTGATCAGCATCAATTATATCTTCTTTCACTATATACAATAACACCTCAGCAATCGCTTGGCGGTTTATGGAGCATATTCTTTACAGGAATTGCAAGAAGTAACAATGCTATCAGTGCATGTGAAAATGCTATAGATGTAGAAGAAGGCAAGCTCAATCAATATAAAGCTGAAGCTCACTATCTGCGTGCATATTATACTCACTGGTTATGGAAATTCTGGGGTAATATCCCTTATTTTGAAGAGCCATTAACGGAGCCTCCATACATGACAAATCAATACTCTGCAGATGAGATATATGCAGAAATTATGGCAGATATTGATATTGCAACTACTGATGGTTGGCTTAGTATGAATTCTACAGGTGCAAACCTGGGGAGAATAAACAAAGCTACAGCTTTGATGCTTAAAGCACGTGTTGTTATGTACCAGAAAGATCAAAGCAGATATGCTGAAGTAACTTCGGATATGGCTGAGATTATAAGAAGTGGTGAGTTTTCACTTTTTGAGGATTTTGCAGAAATGTGGCTTGACCATAATGAGTTCAGCAGCGAATCGATATTTGAAGTAAACCATCTGCCCGAAGGAAAAACATGGAGTAGTGCCTGGCAGGGATATGGCACAAACCTTCCCGCATTTATCTCCCCAAGTGAACTACAGGGTGGAAGTAAGCTGGGTGATTTTAAAGGTGGCTGGGGATTCGGCCCGGTTCGTCAAACTACATGGGATATCTACGAAGAGGGAGATACTCGTCGTGAAGGATCAATAAACAGTTTCGATCAGGAAAACTACTCAGTTCGTTTTCAGGATACCGGCCTTTTTATGGCAAAATATGCTGCTCGTATGGGCTATAATCCTCAAGGTGATGTCGATCTAAACTATGCAAACAACTTTAGGCTCTTCAGATACGCTGAAACTTTATTGAATTATGCAGAAATGTTAGTGATCCACGGACAAGCACCCGTTGGAGGGATGACTGCTCAAGATGCTTTGAATCAGGTGCGTGAGCGTGCATTTGGTGCAGTTAACTCAATACCTGCTACGGCTGAGAATATTAAGCTTGAGCGTCGTCGCGAGTTTGTAGGTGAAGGCATGCGCTTCTGGGATTTAGTAAGATGGGGAGACACTTCAATTCTTACAGAAAATCTGCCTGAGCATAATAGTGTACGTACATGGAATGACAACTGGAAGTATCTTCCAATACCTCAATCTGAAATTGACAGAACTGCCGGAACTGAGTATGCGCTTCAGCAGAACCCGGGTTATAACTAAACTGTTTAATCTGAAATTTGCTTTAAATAAAACATAAATATGAAGAATATAATAAAACAATTATCGTGGATGATGGTGCTGGCTTTAATGATTACGGCATGCTCTCCACAAGAATTTGATAATTATTCCCTTTCTGAAGTACCCACAATTACAGATGAAATGGTGTCATTCACTCAATCCGTTTCACCAACCAGTGATAATGTGATTTCTTTTACTAACTCAACAAATCTGCCTTCCAATGGTGTATATGCAATTCGTTGGGATCTTGGTAATGGTGCAACAGGGAGTCGAGAATCAGTAACCGGAGCATATCCTTTTGCCGGTGATTATACTGTAACTCTATCTATTCATTCAGCTAACGGAGCTGTAGCAAGCAGAAGCGTAGTTGTAAGTTTTCCCGAAAACGACTTTACGTTGATAGATACACCTCTATACAGAAATCTTACCGGTGGTCCCGATGATACCGATGGTAAGACATGGGTGTTTGATCAGTATAACAACTTTGCAGGTGAGGTTAAGGCTGCAACCGGTTTTAACGTAAATGGGCATATGGGCTTAGGACCACAAGGCTCGCGCGGACAGGAATGGTGGGGTGCAGCTCCTAACGACAAGCATATGTGGGAAATGTACTCAACAACCTTCACTTTTATTCAGGATGGGGTTAAGCTAATTATTGAGAAGGATGGTGATGAAGGGTATGGTCGTAATGCCAGTGCAGCAAGTGTTGGTGGATTCAATGTTCACGAAGTAAGTGGCGATGATGCTCTATTTACATACTCCGGAGGAAATTACACCTTTTCACTTGATGACACAGGTGAGTTTCCGATTATGACTATCTCAGGCAATGGATACATGGGGTATTATGCCGGAAGTCAGGATTATGAGCTGATTTATCAGACAGACAAAGTTATGGCTTTAAGAGTTAATAATACAACTGAAAGTCAGGACTGGGTATTTGTATACTGTCTTGAAGAACTAAATGTTGAGGCTCCGCCTGCTCCGAAAGAACTGAAAGCAGTACCATTGTCACAAGATTTTGAAGGTGGAGAAATTCTCGTCTTTGCACAAGAGGATATGGGTGATGGAAGCAGAATAGTAGATAATCCGCTGCCAGTACCGATCAACACCTCTAATAAGGTGTTCCGCTACTGGAAATCAAATGGTTTCTATAGCAACCTCTCATATACAGCTTCGGATTATAAATTTGATTTAACTACGCAGAACAAAGTTAGAGTTAAGGTTTATATACCTTCATTTAATGATTACGAAACTGAGCATGATGTTGCCGGTGAGTGGATTGCCAACAAGAAACTATTACCTCAGCTTGCTATTAAACTTCAGGATAGTGAACATCCTGCTCCATGGGAGGGTCAGACAGAAATTATTCATGCCAATCTGGAGTTTGATAAGTGGATTGAGCTTGAATTCGACTTCTCAGGAGTTGCAGAAAGAGAAGATTACGATCGCATTGTAATTCAGTTTGGTGCTGAAGGTCATGCCGGATCAGGATTCTTCTATTTCGACGATTTTGAATTTGGTGAATAATAATATTTGATGCTTTGAGACTGTCGGTTTATGATTGGCAGTCTCAGCATCGTTTAATTATTATTTCTGTATTTCTCAAAAAAAGATTATTGCTGTATGAAATCTATACAATTAAATATATTTTCAATTAAAATGAGCTCTATTTTTTTATCATTTACAATATTTCTATTAGCATGTGGAGGTTCGGATGACCCTCTTCCAATTACACCTGAGCCGGATGTTGAGGTAAGGTGGGAGATAACTCCCGCATCTGTTACTCTATCTTCTGAAGGAGAAACAAGTAATATTATTGTAGGTGCTAACGGAAACTGGACAGTTACGTCGAATAATGAGTGGTGTACCGTAACTCCTGCAAGTGGTGGAAACGGACAAACAGTTGTTAAGATAGCTGCAACAAAAAATCCAACAAATGAGATAAGAAATGCAGAACTGACTTTTGCTTCGGGTAATTACAGTAAAACATACAGTGTTACGCAGGAAGAAGGGGAGCTTGTGGTTGATTGGGTTTTCTCTCCGCATATCTCAGACTTCTCTTATCAGGGCGAATCAAAGAAGATTGTTGTAACATCAAATGCCGACTGGGAGGTGACTTCCAATCAGTCGTGGATATCACTTAATATTATTAAAGGAGCTAAAGGTGTAACTGTGATTAATGCCTCGGCAGAAGCAAATACAGGGAACAATAATCGCATTGCAGAATTGACATTTGTATCGGGCAACTATACAAAAACTCATTATGTAAATCAAGAAGCAGATATTGATGAAAACTTTGTACCTGCAGGTTATAATATGGTTTGGTCGGAAGAATTTAATGCTGATCGAATAGACAATGGTAAGCCTGCACTGCCGGATAATAATAAATGGTGGTATGAGGTTGAAGAGCCGGGGTGGGTTAATAATGAATTACAGACCTATGTAGCAGGGTTTAATGAAACAGATACTACAGCTGCAATTTATGATGGTACACTAAAAATACGTGCTTTACCTCGTGGTGATAGAGTATATTCAGCCAGAGTTAACACAACAGAATCATGGACCTACGGTTATTTTGAGGCGCGACTTAGAGTTCCGGGAGGTAAAGGTACATGGCCTGCTTTCTGGATGATGCCAAAAAACTATACTGCCTGGCCTCTTGATGGTGAGATTGATATAATGGAATATGTGGGTTACCAGCCAAACATAGTGCATTCTTCAATTCATACTCAGTCGTATTATCACGTAATTGGTACTCAAAAAACTGCAAGCAGAGAGATCGAAAACGCTGAGATACAGTTCCATATTTACGCAGTGGAATGGACCCCGGAATACATAAAGGGATTTGTTGATGGCGAAGAATATTTCAGATTCAATAATGATGGTACCGGCAACAAACATACCTGGCCGTTTGATGCTCCTTTTTACCTTAAGCTGAACCTTGCCTGGGGAGGCGACTGGGGAGCTGCGGACGGACTGGATGAGTCGGCTTTACCTGCAACATACGAAATTGATTACGTAAGAGTATATCAAAAGTAAACGATTATAAGTAAAATGAACAGATTAAGTTATTTATTTCTTGCAGCACTCATTTTATGTATCTCCTGCAATCAAGTCACAAATAAATCAGAAGCAAATTTAGATGCCGTAACAGAGAGTAAGATTGACAGTATCATGTCTGAAATGACCCTCGAAGAAAAGGTCGGGCAAATGTCTCAATTTGCAATTGATTTGCTTGGGAAAGGTGGTAATGCCTATTTCAGCCACGAGCCTTTTGAAATTGATGAGTCAATGCTCGATACAGTTATTGGAAAATATAAAGTCGGCTCCATTCTAAGTGCAAGCAATACCAGAGCCCAAACAACCGAAATGTGGGAATATATAATAACTGCTATTCAGAAACGGGCTATTGAAGAAACCGGGATACCGGTACTTTATGGAATAGACTCAAATCATGGTGCTACCTATACAGCAGATGCCACATTCTTCCCTCAAGAAGTGGGAATGGCAGCAACATTTAACAGAGATCTGGTTGAACGTGGGGCTCAGATTAATGCATATGAAACACGTGCAAGCAATATCCCATGGGTGTTCTCGCCTACAATGGATATCAGCAGAGATGCCCGATGGGCACGTATTTGGGAGAGTTACGGGGAGGATGCTTATCTGAATGCTGAGATGGGGACTGCAACTGTGCGTGGTTATCAGGGAAGCGACAGAAATAGAGTTCTGAACAGTAATCTTGCCGCCTGTATTAAACACTTTATGGGATACGGTGTGCCGGTATCAGGGAAAGACAGGACCCCGGCTGTTATCAGTGAAGCAGACCTGCGTGAGAAGCATTTTGAGCCATTTAGAGCAGCAATTGAAGAGGGTGGAGCACTATCACTTATGGTTAATTCAGGAATCATTAACGGAGTTTCTACTCATGCTGATTACAGGTTAATTACTGAGTGGATTAAAGAGGATCTTGGCTTTGATGGTGTTATTGTGACCGACTGGGCAGATGTGCAGAATCTCTATACGCGAGATCGCATTACATCCGACTATAGAAATGCCGTTAAGGCTGCAGTAAATGCCGGTATTGACATGGTGATGGAGCCATATAATCTTTCTTTTTCCCCAACTTTAGTAGAGCTTGTCAATGATGGTGAGGTTTCAATTAAGCGTATTGATGATGCTGTCAGAAGAGTACTCAGATTGAAATTCAGGTTAGGTCTGTTTGAAAAGCCATATTGGTCGAGAAACGAGTACCCCGATTTCGGTAGTTCCGAACATGAATCAGTTGCAAAGGCAGCTGCTGATGAGTCTATAACACTACTCAAAAATGAAAATAACATACTTCCCCTTCCTGCTAATTCAAAAATTCTTGTAACAGGCCCCAATGCCAATTCCATGCGCACTCTCAACGGAGGATGGAGCTATTCGTGGCAGGGAGAAAAAACTGAGGAGTTTGCTCAAAAGTACAATACTATATTTGAGGCTCTTCAAAATAAGTTTGGCTCAACAAATGTGAGGTATGAGCCAGGTGTAACTTATAAAATGGAAGGACAATATTTCGAAGAGAACACTCCCGATATACAGCGTGCCATTAATGCCGCTTCAGGTGTGGATTATATCGTATTGTGTGTAGGAGAAAACTCTTACTGCGAGACTCCGGGAAATCTTGACGAGCTTACCCTTTCTGAAAATCAAACCAACCTTGCATTGGCATTGCAGAAAACGGGTAAGCCGCTAATTCTGGTGCTTAATGAAGGTCGCCCGCGATTAATAAGAAAGATTGAACCTGGTTCAGTTGCTATTGTGCACACATACCTGCCGGGTAATTTTGGAGGTGATGCACTGGCAGATATTTTAAGCGGTGATATTAATCCGAGCGGTAAACTCCCATATACATATCCTAAGTTTGAACAAGGATTAATAACTTACGATCACAAGCCCAGCCAGAATATAGCAGGTACAATGGAAGGAGCATATGATTATGGTGCACAAACTTCAGTTCAGTACCCATTTGGCTTTGGTTTAAGCTACACAACTTTTGAATACTCAAATATGCAGGTGAGTAAGACAGACTTTACTTCTGATGACATTATAAATATTACAGTTGATGTGACAAATAGTGGCAAAGTGGAAGGTAAAGAGTCGGTTTTGCTATTCAGCAGCGATTTGGTAGCATCTCTCTCACCTGATGTACGTCGATTGAGAGATTTTGAAAAGATTTCACTCAAACCGGGAGAAACAAGATCTGTATCATTTGAGCTGCAAGGAGAAGACTTGGCTTTTGTGAATGAGTTTGGCAAATGGACTCTTGAAGATGGTGAGTTTATGCTGCAACTGGGTAACCAGATAGTTAACATAAATTGTAAAGAAACAAAGATTTGGAATACCCCTAATAAATAGGGGATTCCTGATCCTTTTTTTAATTAATTATCTTTGAAATTAATCATCTTGTTCTCTATCCCGTTTTCAGAGATATAGTCGTTTATAACATCAAGGAACTGTGCACCAAAACGTGCGACTTTCTTTTTACCAAAACCATATATTTTCAACAACTCTTTTTCTGTTTGAGGCATATAATCAGCCATTTCTACAAGTGATTTTGTGGTTGCCACAATATATGGAGGCAGGTTTTCATTCTCACTCATGTAGTTGCGTATCTGTACCAACTCATTTAATAGATCGGGATGCTCAGAATTTAAATCAACCTTTGTTTTCTTGCGACTATAAGATGTTACATCAAATTGAGGAACTCTGAACTGCGACCGCGCAGCATAATACAACTCAACACTAAAGTCAAATGAAGTAGCAATTATCAGAAACTTTTTTAGCGCAATCTCCGTAAAAATTGCTGCAACTGATTCGTCATACTCCTTTGCATTGGCTTTACTATCGGTGGTTGCAGGCGACTCTCTCAATAGGTTCATTATATCAATAATCTTTTTACTAAAATAGTCTGATGAAGATTCAAGCCGCTCATTCAGAAGCCTTTTATCGACCTGATCCTTTGTTACAATTCTTTCTAACTGAACCCTGAATTTCTTCGCTACTTGTTCAATCTCTTCCAGCAGTTTGCAGATATTATCAACAAAAGGTATAGTCTGCTCGTTAAAAGATGGCTCCTCCCCTTTAGTGCTATACAACCACGAGCGTGCATGGCTGTAAACTGAAGAAAAGTTATAAAGCTGAAGCAGTAATTGAATCTTATACTGTTTTTTAGCCTGTTCCAGTTCACGGTTCACAAATATCTCGTCAGGTTTTGACAATGAAAAATGTGCTACCTGATTATCCACAGCAATACTTTGGTAGTTAATCGGACTTTTCAATACAATTCCCTCTATAGTCTTGCACCTGCTCAGTGCAACATAAACCTGTCCGGGAGAGAACGCCTTTCCTGCATCAATAATTGCCCTGTCGAAGGTTAAGCCCTGACTTTTATGAATTGTAATTGCCCATGCAAGTCGTAATGGAATCTGCTCGAAAGTACCAATAGTCTCCTCCTCCAGAGTGTTGCTCTCGGAGTTGGTGGTATAACGAATATTTTCCCATGTAGACACTGAAACGATTATTTCTTCATGATCTCCGGCACATTCAACAGTTACACTATCCTCTTGAATTGAAGTTATTTTACCTATTTTCCCGTTATAAAATCTTCGGGGTATCTCTGTATCATTCTTAATAAACATAACTTTAGCACCCTCTTTCAGTATAAGAGTTTCTTCAACGGGATATGAATTCTCAGGAAAAGAGCCATTTACAGATGCATGAAACTTGTGAATGGGCGAAGTAAGTTTATCCAGTTCAGTACTGTTTATATTGTCTGCGTTGATGTTATGTGTTGTTAGAGTTATATAATCTGCCTCTTCAGGAGGATTGAAATCAGGCAAATATCTGCTCTTAAGCAAAGAAATCCCTTTAGGTGAAAGAGAGTTGTTTCTGACCTCATTCAATGTTTCTATGAATTTACTGTCAGACTGTCTGAATATCTTATCAAACTCTATATAAATAGGAGGATTCTCCTGAATAACATAACTATGGAAGAAGTATACACTCTTGTAGTACTCTGACACCAAGCTCCACTCATAAGATTTAGCAACAGGCGAAAGTTGATGCATATCGCCAATAAAAATCATTTGTACACCACCAAAAGGCTGATTGTGTTTGTGTCGTATATGCCTGAGAACAGCATCTATTGCATCAAGGATATCAGCACGGACCATACTAATTTCGTCTATTACAAGTAACTCAAGTTCACGGATAACTTTTCGTCGCACGCTACTCATTTTAATCTGAGATAACAATAATTTGCTCCACTCCGGTGTTGGTTTAAACGGCGTAAACGGCAGCTGGAAGAAAGAATGTATTGTTGTTCCTCCTGCATTAATTGCAGCAACTCCGGTAGGAGCAATAATAGCCATCTGTTTTGTAGTTTTTTCTTTTAACTTTCTCAGAAAAGTGGTTTTCCCTGTTCCTGCTTTACCCGTAATAAATACAGATCTGTCGGTGTTGATTGCAAAATCCATAGCGGATTCATAAGGACTGGTATGATACATTTGGTTTGATGAAATTTAAAATTGATACGAACAAATTTACAAAAATTACACTACTGTTGAAAATTTATTATCTTTGATTATTAAACAGTTCACGTAAGTAATTATACTCCAAATGTTTTAAATTTTTAAATCTTAATTTATGAAGCACTTAATTATGCTTTTTACTGCTGTAGCTCTATCTTTTGTTGCAGTTGCCCAGGTGCCTGAGAACCTAGAGAGCGAGCTTGTATTACTAAATGTAGACACAGGTAAAGAGAAGGTAATCTTACGAGAGAAGCGTCATTTTGAAGCACCTAATTGGTCGCGTGACGGTAAATTCCTTATTATAAATGCTAATGGTAAGCTGGAGAAGATTTCAATAAATGGTAAAAAACTGGGTATAATTGATACCGGTTTTGCTGATAGATGTAACAATGATCATGGTCTGACTTTCGACGGTAAATGGCTTATCGTTAGTCACAACGACTCAAGGGTCAGCTCTTCGGGAGGGAATTCACGTATATTTATTCTTCCGGCATCAGGGGGAGTACCTCGATTAATTACTGCAAACTACCCGAGTTACTGGCATGGGGTAAGCCCGGATAACCAATGGGTTGTGTATTGCGCAATGAGAGATGGCGACTGGGATGTTTATAAAACCCATGTTATTACAGATGAAGAGATTCGGCTTACAGATGCAGAGGGGCTCGATGATGGGCCCGAATATAGCTACGATGGTGAGTGGATTTATTTCAACAGCCACAGAACCGGCCGTATGCACATTTACAGGATGCGTCCGGACGGCACCGAGCAGACTCAGCTCACTTCCGATGATTACGACAATTGGTTTCCTCACCCGGGACCGGACAACAAAAGTGTTGTTTATATTTCATATATAGAAGATCAAAAGGGAGGACATCCATTTGGGAAGGATGTAAAACTCCGACTGCTAAATGTAGAAACAAGCGAGATTCGGGATATCACCCCAGTCTTCTATGGCGGACAAGGAACTATAAATGTACATAGCTGGTCGCCTGACGGAAAAAGCGTCGCATTCGTAAGATATATCAATAAGGATTGAAGTCTACATCCGGTCAGGTACGTCAATCCCGAACAACTTCATCCCTTTTCTGATGGTAAGTGCAACATTTTTAGATAGAACCAAGCGGAAATCACGTAATGTATTTTTCTCCTCTTTTAAAATAGTATAATCATGATAAAACTGGTTGTACTCCTTAGCCAGATCATAAATATAATTAGCAATAAGCGATACATTATATTCCGTTCCTGCCTGCTCAACTACGTTAGCGAACTCACTTAGTAGCTGTACCAGTCCCTCTTCTTTGACAGATAGTAAAATGGATCTGTCAAGTTTTTCAGAAATAGCAATACCCTGCACTTCGGCTTTGCGGAGAACCGACTGTATTCGTGCATGTGTATACTGTATAAACGGCCCGGTATTTCCATTAAAATCTATTGACTCCTGAGGATTGAAAGTCATATTCTTCTTAGGATCAACTTTCAAAATAAAATATTTGAGTGCGCCAAGTCCAACCATCTCACTTATTGTCTGTGCTTCCTCTTCTGATGCATCATCAAGCTTACCCAATTCCTGAGAGGTCTCGTGTGCAGTATTAATCATCTCAGCCATAAGATCGTCGGCATCAACAACCGTACCTTCTCTCGATTTCATCTTTCCGTCGGGTAGTTCAACCATACCATATGAGAAATGCACCAGCCCCTTACCAAACTCAAAACCAAGCATATCCAGCAATATCGAGAGCACCTGAAAGTGATAATTTTGCTCATTACCCACCACATATATCATAGTATCGATCGGATAATCATCAAAACGTAACTTTGCTGTTCCAATATCCTGAGTCATATAAACCGAAGTACCGTCCGAACGCAATAGCAACTTATGATCCAGTCCATGCGAAGTCAGATCTGCCCAAACAGAACCATCCTCTTTCTGATAAAATAAACCTTCTTTGAGTCCGCGAAGAACCTCCTCTTTCCCGGCAAGGTAAGTCTCCGACTCATAATAAATCTTATCGAAGGTGACTCCCATTTTCTCATAAGTTGCATCAAAACCCGCATAGACCCAGTCGTTCATCAACTTCCACAGATTAACTGTTGCCGCATCATTGGCTTCCCATTTGCGAAGCATCTCACGCACCTCGGCCATCAATAGCGACTTCTCCTCAGCCTCTTCCTGAGTAAGACCGGTTGTTGTCAACGCTTTTACCTCCTCCTTATACTTCTGATCAAAAAGTACATAATAATCGCCAATAAGATGATCACCTTTCTTGCCTGACGATTCAGGGGTTTCACCATCACCCCACCTCTGCCATGCCAGCATCGATTTACAGATATGAATTCCACGGTCGTTCACAATATTCGTTTTCACAACCCGCTTCCCGTTAACTTTCAACACCTCACTTAGTGCATGCCCCAGTAGGTTATTTCGTACATGCCCTAAATGCAATGGTTTATTAGTGTTTGGCGAAGAGTATTCTACCATAAAAAGCGGTGATTCTTCATCAGCCTCTGTGAATCCGTATTCAGGTTTAGAGTTGATGTCATCAAGCAATTCAACCCATGCTGAAGGTGATACAGACAGGTTTAGAAATCCCTTAATAACGTTGTAAGAAGACACCAAAGGGGAGTTTTCCGATAAATATGTACCAATCTCTTCAGCAGTCTCTTCCGGCTTTTTCTTTGAGATTCTCAGTAAAGGAAAAGTTACAAGCGTATAATGCCCGTCAAACTCCTTTTTTGTTTTCTGAAGTGTAATTTGCGATACATTTATATCTGCGCTATACAAACTCTTAATTGCCTCTATGACCGCTTCCTGTAGAATATTTTCGATGTTCATTTTTGAAATTTCTTAGTGAATTCGCAAAGTTAACAAATTTGCTTGAAACTACCATTTAACTAATGATTTATGGCCTTAATAGCTATCCTGTCTTCTCAATAATATCCTGAATAACTAATCCGGACAGAGTAAACCCAAACACTGCTGTAACCTGAACCATAGTCCCATTTATACGTGCTTTCTTAAAACTCCCATTTTCATTTAGAATCTCAGCATTATCTTCACCTTTATTCTTTTGAAACTCCTCACTATAGACACACATTATAGGCTTAACGGGATTCTCCCACTGCTTCATTTTCTCCCTAAGTGCAGCCGCCAGTTTACAGCCTCTCACTTTCCTGAATTCAGCTACTCTTATCTTCTGCGGATCTATCTTCAATCCAGCTCCCATAGATGAGTACACTACTGCATTTGTCTTAGACGAAGTCACCAGCAGATGCATTTTATGTGAAAGTGAATCAATTGCATCTATAATATAATCATAGTCTTCAAGTTTAAAAGAGTCTGATGATTCTGTGCTGTAAATCTCAGGTATACAATTTATAACAGCAAACGGATTGATTTCCGTGAGACGTTTCTTCAAAACCTCTACCTTTAACTCACCCACGGTGTTTACAGTGGCCGGAAGCTGCCTGTTGATATTAGCAATTGCCACCCTGTCAGAGTCAACAATAGTCATATGCATTATTCCGCTTCTTATAAGTGCTTCAGCGCACCAGCTGCCAACGCCTCCCACACCAAAGAGAATCACCTTTTTAGACGCAACCTGCTGCATTGCCTCTTTCCCTATTAACAATTCTGTCCGGGCAAATAGTTCGCTATAATTCATAAGTTATTATATAGTGAGATCAATAGATCTTTTACATAATCGGTAAAAATATCCCACAAAATTAATATCTAAGTACGAATAAAAAAACACAAATTTACATGGCACACTATTTGCTGAACAGTGATATCAATATAATTTATAACAACAATAAAGGATATGAGTTTTTTAAATATTGCTAAGAGTAGATATACAACTAAGAAATACGATTCTAACAAGAAAATTGACAGCCTAACAATAAAAAAGCTGAAGGAGATAATCAGGCTAAGTCCCTCTTCAATAAACAGTCAGCCCTGGAAATTCACTTTCGTTTCGGATGAGAATACTAAAAAGAGGCTCTCGGAAGTATCTTTTCATAATAAGGAGAAAGTAAATGATGCGAGCCATGTAGTGGTCTTTAGCGTTATTAAGGATGTTGAAAGCTTTGAAAAAGAAAAACTGACAAAATTACCTGAAGGTGCTAATGCTTATTACAACAATGTACTTAAACCCAGAAGTGAAGAGGAGATTATGACATGGTTAAAATCTCAGGTTTACCTTTCACTCGGATTCTTTTTGAGTGGATGTGCCAGCATAGGAGTAGATTCAACGCCTATGGAAGGAATCCAGACCAGTGAATATGACCGTATCTTAGAGGATACTGATTACAAAGCACTATTTGCAGTTGCAATTGGATATCGCAACGAAGAGGATACCAATCAACCTGATAAAACTCCTAAATTCCGTCTGGAGCAGGATTTGGTAATCAGAGACCTGTAAATTGATAATTTATTTTACTCAATATTTACTTTCCGGGGTTTTATCATATTCTCCGGTTTGAGTATTTCATCAAGCTTATCTTTATCCATAAGCTTCTTATCCAGGATGATATCATATACTTTTTTCCCTGTCTCCAGTGCTTCGGAAGCAATTATTGTAGAGTTCTCATATCCAATATAGGGGTTAAGAGCTGTAACCAGTCCAATTGACCCCATAACCATTTCTTTGCAATGCTCTGCGTTTGCAGTAATTCCTACCACACATCTCTTATTTAAAGTATCCATCCCGTTTATCAGAATCTCAATACTTTCCAAAAGAGACAGTCCAATTATTGGCTCCATTACGTTTAGCTGCAATTGACCTGCTTCTGAGGCCATAGTAATTGTAAGATCGTTGCCTACAACTTTGTATGCAATCTGATTAACCACCTCTGGGATAACAGGGTTCACCTTACCTGGCATTATAGAAGACCCCGGTTGCATGGGTGGCAGGTTGATTTCATTAAGGCCCGTTCTTGGTCCTGACGACAACAGCCTCAGGTCGTTACATATTTTTGAAAGCTTTATAGCAAGTCGTCTAACTGCAGAAGAATTCATAACAAATACTCCCGTATCGCTTGTAGCTTCAATCATATTCTCTGCCTCAACCAGAGGGATACTGGTTATATCTGCCAGATGTTTTGTTACCAGAGGAGTATAATCCGGATCAGAGTTAATACCGGTACCAATGGCAGTTGCTCCCATATTTATCACCAGTAGAAGTTCTCTGTTCTGCTCAAGTCTCTCCACCTCTTCCCTAAGCGTGTATGCATACGCATCAAACTCCTGACCAAGTGTCATAGGCACAGCATCCTGAAGCTGTGTACGCCCCATTTTTATTATATCAGCAAACTCTGCGCTCTTTACTTTAAAAGCATTAATCAAATCTTTAAGAGTAGCAATCAGATCTCCAAGATATCTGTATATAGCAATCTTAAGTGCTGAAGGATATGCATCGTTCGTTGACTGTGATAAGTTTACATGATTATTTGGATGGCAGTATTTATACTCACCTTTGTTATGCCCCAGAATTTCTAAAGCACGGTTTGCAATAACCTCATTGGCATTCATATTTGTTGAAGTTCCAGCACCGCCCTGCACCATATCAACTACAAAATATTCATGCAACTTACCATTTCTGATCTCATCGCAAGCCTCAACAATTGCATCGCAAACCTTTTTATCCATTAACCCCAGTTCGGTATTAGCTATTGCAGCAGCAGCCTTTACGTCGGCCATAGCAATTATTAGCTGCGGATAATTAAACAGTTTGGTTCTGCTGATATTAAAGTTCTCCAATGCCCGTTGGGTTTGAATTCCGAAATAATATTCAACAGGAATCTCTTTTTCTCCAAGTAAATCTTTTTCTTTACGGTTAATTCCGCTTAAATTCATTTTATTCAAGTTCATTTGTTTAATTTTTTAAGCTGACTTTGGAGCCATTTGCAAGTTAATATTTTGTGTTAATCTTGTTTCTCTTCTTTTTTCTGAGGAATTATCAGATTAAGTATTACCCCAAGCAGAGCAGATAGACCAATACCGGTCAGGCTTATATTTCCTAATTGAAGTACCGCACCACCAATACCGGTTGTAAGAATCAGTGACACAATTATCAGATTACGGGTATTACTCATATCTGTTTTATTATGTATCATATTATTAATTCCGGTTGCAGCAATCATACCAAACAACAGCAGCATTATTCCACCAAGCACAGCTCCGGGAATTGAACGCAGGAATGCACTCACCTTACCTATCATTGAAAATAAAATTCCGGTAACTGCTGCAATACGTATCACCGCAGGATCGGTTACTTTTGTAAGCACCATTGCTCCTGTAACTTCTGAGTATGTTGTAACCGGAGGACCACCAATCATTCCGGCCACCACACAAGCTAAACCATCACCAAACATAGTACGATGGAGTCCCGGGTTTTTAACAAAATCTTTTTTGGCAACCTGACTAACTGCATAAACATCACCCACATGTTCAATTACAGGTGCAATTGCAACAGGAATCATAAAAAGTATT
The DNA here is from genome assembly GCA_964648775.1 of uncultured Proteiniphilum sp. Classification (GTDB taxonomy): domain Bacteria; phylum Bacteroidota; class Bacteroidia; order Bacteroidales; family Dysgonomonadaceae; genus Proteiniphilum. Next base: position 64,120 of record CAZYNA010000001.1, read on the forward strand.
GCTCCCCACGAGAACTCAGGTTTCACAAACTGGGGTAAACTCAACCATGCAGCATCTGAAATACCGGTAAAGTCAACCTTTCCCATTACCATTGCGGCAACATATCCTACTACTATACCTGCAAAGATGGGGATTAGCTTCAATAACCCCTTTGCAAAAAGACTTACAATTATTGCAGTAACAAGAGCAATTATAGCCAAAAGCCAATCCTCTGCCGCCATGTCAACACCGGTACCGGCAAGCGACAGACCTATTAACATAATAACTGGACCAATTACAACCGGGGGGAAGAGACGACCGATAAGCTTTACTCCCTGCCATTTTACCAGTGCGCTCATAAGAAAATATACCAACCCCACTGCAGCCATGCCCGACAGGGTACCTGCCATTCCGTAAAGCTCGGTAGCTTTAACAATTGGAGCTATGAATGCAAAACTACTGCCTAAAAAAATAGGAACAATGCCTTTCGTTACGAGATGAAAGATCAGTGTTCCTACTCCTGCTGTAAACAGAGCGGTGGAGGGGTCGAGCCCGACTAATAAAGGTACTAAAACTGTTGCACCAAAAGCAACGAATAGAAATTGTACACCAACAATAGTTTTTTGGCCCGGGGATAGTTGTTTGTTTTCCATCAAATTGTTAAAATCTAATTTTAAGTGCAAAGATAAATGTTTTTTCTGAATAAAAATTAAGATATTTGTTCCAGTGATTAATTATTATCATAAATAACAGAATAATGAAGCATTTCATCTTTTTGCCATTGTTTTTTCTTATTGTTTTAACGAGTTGTAATCCTGAAGTTTCCACTGATTCGGAAAAGTACAGGCCTCAGGTCCATTTTTCTCCTCAATCGCACTGGATGAATGATCCTAACGGAATGGTATATCATAACGGGGAGTATCATCTGTTTTATCAGCACTACCCGGAAGCATCACATTGGGGGCCTATGCATTGGGGACATGCAGTTAGTAATGATCTTATTCACTGGGAACATCTGCCTATTGCTCTATACCCTGATAGTCTTGGATACATCTTCTCAGGAAGTGCAGTGGTTGATAAAGATAACACATCGGGCTTAGGAACTACCGGTAACCCACCCTTAATTGCATTTTTCAGCTATCATGATCCCGTTGCAGAAAAAGAAGAACGCCATACAGAGATTGAATCGCAGGCAATTGCTTATAGCCTGGATAACGGTCGCACCTGGATAAAATATGAAAACAACCCTGTTGTAGAGAATCCGGGAATTCGTGATTTCCGCGACCCCAAGGTTATCTGGCACGAAGAAAGCGAACAATGGATTATGAGTATTGCTGCCGGAAATGCAATAATGTTTTATACATCGCCGGACTGTCTGAACTGGACTTTCGCAAGTGAGTTCGGAGAGTTTCACGGCGATCATGATGGAGTCTGGGAGTGCCCCGATCTGTTTCCGCTTGAGGTGAAAAATACAGGTGAAACTAAATGGGTGCTTATAGTGAATATGAATCCCGGAGGCCCGATGGGAGGTTCAGCTACTCAGTATTTTGTGGGCGACTTTGATGGTAAGGAGTTCAGCACAAATCAGTTTCTAGCCCTCTGGCTTGACTACGGAAAAGATAATTATGCAGGCGTTACGTGGAGCAATACCCCCGACGACAGACGTATCTTGGCGGGCTGGATGAATAACTGGCAGTATGCAGGTGAGAAACCAACTGTTACATGGAGTGGTGCGTTAACGTTTCCAAGGGAGCTGGGACTGGTATATAATGAGGACTTTTATTTCCTCACATCAACTCCGATTAAGGAGATTGAGAAGCTTTACGGTGTTAGTGAATTTATTGAAGACGTTGAGGTAAGAGATAATATTGCAGTTTTTGAAGAAGTATCATTTGAAAAAGCTCCGGTTGAAATTGTGCTGACTTTTGATGTAAGTGAGACAACGCGCATGGATTTTCCGGGTAATTTCGGAATTACCTTTAGCAATAAGTATGAAGAATATTATACTATTGGCTACGATAATGTGGTGAAATATTATTATGCCGACAGGAGAAACTCCACAAGTGAGGATATTTCAGAGCATTTCCCTTCACTGCAGGCAATACCATATATAATTAATGATGAAATGGCAGAGTGGCGAATAATTATTGACAAATCATCAATAGAATTCTTCACCGCAAACGGTGAGTTAGTTATCACAAATGTTGTATATCCAACTGAAGTATTCGATCAGATTAATGTGTTTGCAGAAAGCGGCAAGATTAATCTTATTGATGCAAAAATAACTGAGCTTAAATCAATTTGGTAATGCTGCGAAGACCTGTTATAATTGGTATAGGTGAAGTGTTGTGGGATATTCTTCCAACAGGCATGAAAGCCGGTGGTGCACCGATTAACTTTGTTTATCATGCTTCTAAACTTGGAGCCGATGGATATGCAGTTAGTGCCGTTGGGAACGATAAGCCGGGTGATGAGCTGCTTAATGAGCTTAACAATAATGGTATAAACAATATTATTGAGAGGGTTAATTATCCTACAGGAACAGTAGATGTAAAACTTATAGAAGGCATCCCTAATTATATTATAAATGAAGACGTTGCCTGGGACTACATCCCTTTTACAGATCAGATGAAAAGCATTGCCCGGCATGCCGACGCTATCTGTTTTGGGACACTTGCGCAACGCTCCGAAACATCAAGAGCAACTATCAGGTCGTTTATTGAACTTGCTCCCGACTCTTCTTTTCTTATATTTGATGTTAATATCAGACAACACTTCTATACCAAAGAGGTTATAGAAGACTCATTAAAGAGGTGTAACGTATTTAAAATAAATGAAGAGGAATTGGAGTTGCTTATTAAGATATTTAATATAAATTCAGACAGTCTTGCAGAGGCTTGCCGATGGTTTGTGAATGAGTACAGCCTGAAGTACATGATACTTACTGCCGGATCCGAATATAGCACAATTTATACCCCCGACTCATTTTCACATATTAAGACACCTAAGGTAAAAGTGGTGGATACAGTTGGAGCTGGCGACTCATTCACCGGAGCATTTATTTATGCATTACTTGAAGGGAAAACGCTACAGGAAGCACATCAGCAAGCAGTAGACAGATCAGCTTTTGTTTGCACCAGGGCAGGTGCATGGGTGTGAGATCTGTCTAATACTACTCCTATTTTTTCCATTTAAGTCGCAAGCTATTAGATACAACGCTCACACTACTCATTGCCATTGCAGCGCCTGCAATCATGGGGTTCAGCAAGAACCCGTTGATAGGGTATAGTATACCAGCCGCAATAGGAATTCCAATTACATTATATATAAATGCCCAAAACAGATTTTGCTTAATTGTGGTTACAGTCTGTTTAGACAACTTGATGGCAAAAGGTATTTTAGTGAGATCAGAAGAAATAATTGTCATTTTTGCCACATCCATTGCAATATCACTTCCTTTTCCCATAGCTATACTAACATCGGCTGTTGCAAGCGCAGTACTATCGTTAATTCCATCACCAACCATAGCTACGGTCTTTCCCTGCCTCTGGAGTTTTGCCACATAATCAGCCTTATCCTGAGGCAATACCTCTGCTTCATAGTGTTTGATACCTGTTTGCTCTGCAATTGCTTTTGCCGTTGATTTGTTGTCGCCGGTAAGCATGTAAAGTTCAATACCCATTTTATGCAGCTCATTTATAGCCGTTACCGACGAATCTTTAATTTTGTCTGATATCGACAATACGCCTAAAGCGCGGCTACTGTTGGTGAACCAGATAACAGTCTTAGCCTGACGACTCCATTCATCTGCAAGCTCTAACAGTTCTGAGCTTATTGATATATTGTTCTCATTCAAGAGCTTCATGTTTCCTGCAAGATAAACTTCACCGTTATAAACTCCTTCAATTCCTTTACCGGTAATACTGTTGAAACTGGTTAATCCTCCATTTCCCTCTACTTGTTGTAGATCTGCAGAGCTATTAAAGTGATTAACTACAGCATCAGCGAGCGGGTGCTCCGACTGTTTCTCAAGATTATACAAAATATGTTTCCCTGAGTCATCATCATTAAGCCATTTAACGTCTGTCACTTCCGGTCTACCTTCAGTAATAGTACCAGTTTTATCAAGAATAACTGCGTCCACCTTCTTTGCAAGCTCCAGGCTCTCAGCATCCTTAATAAGAATTCCGTTCTCAGCACCCTTTCCTACTCCAACCATTATTGCAGTAGGAGTTGCTAATCCCAGTGCACAAGGGCAAGCAATTACAAGAACAGTTACAGCAGTTAATATTCCATGTACAACACCGGCATCTCCTCCAAATATTGCCCAGACAATAAAAGTAAGAATTGCTATACCAATAACTACAGGTACAAATATTCCTGCAATTTTATCAACCAGTTTTTGAACAGGTGCCTTACTTCCCTGAGCGTCCTGAACTGTTTTAATGATTTGCGAAAGCATGGTATCCTTACCTACCTTTATAGCCCTGAATCTGAAACTACCTTTCTGGTTTATAGTACCGGCATATACTTTTTCATTCTCATTCTTTAGTACCGGAACGGGCTCACCGCTAAGCATGCTTTCATCAACATATGAATTGCCTGAAGTTACAACACCATCTACAGCAATTTTCTCTCCCGGTTTCACCAGAATTATATTATTAACATTTACATCATCAATTGCAATTTCTCTTTCAGATCCATCGTCCTCAATAATTACAACGGTTTTGGGTTGCAATCCCATCAACTTCTTAATTGCAGATGAAGTACTTCCTTTTGCTCTTTCCTCCATTAGTCTGCCCAAAAGTATAAACGCAATAATTACTGCTGCTGCCTCAAAATAAACGTGTGCCTCCAGTCCTCTGCTTTCCCAGAACTCAGGATACACCATATTAAAGACACTAAAGAGATAAGCTATACCAGTACTCAAAGCCACCAGTGTATCCATATTGGCCGACCGATGCTTTGCCTGTTTCCATGCATTTATAAAGAAATCCCTTCCTAACCACAAAACAACAGGGGTAGAAAACAGCCACATTATTTCGTTGGCATAAGGTATATTCATTAAGAACATACCTATTACAACCACAGGTATCGATAATATAACTGCCCACGTAGTTCTCTTTTTTAATGTGCGGTAACGCTCATCATGCATTGCCTCAAGAGTATATTGCTGAGTGGATTCATCCTCAATGAGGAGGTCGTATCCACCCGACTGTACAGCTTTTTGTATCTTTTCAACACTTGTAACTCCGGGATTATATTCAACAATAAGATTACCGGTAGCAAAATTAACTGATGCATCAGCAACCCCCTCTGTGTGCTTTACAATGTTTTCGGCACTGCTTGCACAAGAAGCGCACGACATGCCCAGAACAGGGAATGTCATTTTTGTAATATTATCACCTATATTTAATATTTCTTTTTTTGTTGCCATTTCTTCATTTTTTTGAACATTACAAAGTTAACAACAAAAGAGGTTAAGCTGTTGTGGAATTTTGGAATAGATTTGTAAGTTTTACAGTTGTTTGCTCTTATTCACAAAGAAATCATATCTCATCAAGCGATTTTCGTTTATTGCTCCCTATTTTCTTGAAATGACTGGGAGTTAGTCCCGTCACCTTCTTAAATTGATTGCTTAAATAGGAAATAGAAGAATAGTTCAATCTAAATGCAATTTCACTTAACGAGAGCTCATCATAGACGAGCAACTCTTTTACTTTTTCTATTTTCTGAGCAATATAATACTTCTCAATAGTTGTACCCTCAACATCCGAAAATAGATTAGAAAGATATGTATAATCGTGATTTAACTTATCACTAAGATAATCAGAAAGATTATCTTTCGTATCTCCGTCATGATTCTGAACAAGATCGATAATAGTATTTTTAATCTTCTCAATTATACGGCTCTTCCTATCATCAATAATCTCAAAACCTAGTGGGGTTATAGCATTATTAATTTGATCCTTTACAACGGGTGATAGCTCCTCCTCTATCACAATCTCACCAAGATTTATTGATTTAATACTTAATCCCAACCTCTCAATTTCGCTTTGCACAACCATGATACAGCGACTGCAGACCATATTTTTAATATAAAGTGTTGCCATAACAGAAATGTTAATCCAATTTGAATGTAATATACTGCTTTTAAATTTATCCGCAATGATTTCAAAAAATTATCCGGACAATTTACACTGCCCGGACAATCCAGAATGAAAAGAATAAAAACAACTAACTACTACAAAACAAAAACGAATTATATAATAATCAGAATTTAAATGAGACACCTGCGTTCAATACCGATACTCCATAACCAAGCTCGGCAAATGCTGCAATATTATCGGTAAAGAACCATCTTGCACCTAAAAAGAAAGAGTACCCTAATCCACTTCCATAATTATTTGGACCATCGTATCCACCTGTAACAGAGTAGCTGACAATATTATACCCAAGCATTAGTCCCGCATACGGATCCAGCTGTGGCACATTCTCTATTCCATGAAAATGATAAGCACCTCGTGCACCAACTACTGTATAGTTCCATTTCTGCGTAAAACCCTCCGTACTGTAACGGTAACCGGTATTACCAATATATCCACCCAGACTAATCACACCAGGTCCTGCTTCCCATAAACCGTGTTCAAAAGATCCGCTTATAGCAGGTCTGCCCGTTCCGAGCCCACCCAATGCTGTACCAAACCCTATTCCCAAATTAACTGCGCTTGTGCCCTTTTGAAACTGTTGAGCAAAAATTGGCGAGCTCAATAACATTGCCATCACGATAATAAAAGTAACTTTCTTCATTGTTGTAAATTTTATTTGATAATTAATTAGCTGCACATTTAAAATTTTAAACGCAGCAAAGTTAGGGTGTCGGGCATCCCTCAACAACCCCCAAAAAGGGGTTATTATTCCCAAACCAATCTTTTATCTTTGCTTAGAAATTTGAGGTCAATTATATAATGTATAAACCATTAGCTCTTGGTGAGTGTTAGAAGAAGAAATCAATTTGATATAAATAGATGATTTTGAAGTATATGGTTTTAAAGTATAAGATTTTAATATCTACAGGACTGTTTCTGCTATTTTATGCAATGGTACACGGGCAGAACCCAGACTCGCTGCAAATGATTCTTCAGAGCAATGAACATAAACTGTCTTCAGAGGAAAGACTGAAGATTTATGATGATTTGAGCTGGGAGTATCTTAACTATGATTTTGAAGCATCTGTGAAGTATGGAGAGAAGGGCGTAGATCTTGCCTCGAAGCTGAACAACAGAGATTATCTGACTGTTTTTAAACGCAATCTTGGTGTTGCCTATTATATGGCAAGCAGGTTCGACATTGCTCTCGACTATCTGAACGAAGCTCTTTTACTATCACAGGAAACAGGCAATGAAGTACTTGAAGCACGCATATATGGAGCTTTAGGTAATTTGTATAACCGACAGAGTCTCTACACTATGGCGTCGGAATATTATCTTAAGTCACTTCCACTATATGAGAAACATGATGAGCAATTGCAGATCGGAAGACTTTGCAGCAATATGGGAATACTATACCAGAAACTCCGCAACTTCGAACAAGCTGTTAAATATTTCGAAAGAGCTGAGCAAATAGCAAACGAAACTGGAGATAAAGGCAGTCTGGCAAGTATATATGTATCATTAAGTGATATCAATATTAAGAAAGACAAAGCAAAGGCTGTCAACTATGCAGAAGAAGCAATAGAGATTTTCAGAGAGCTTGGCAACAGGTTTAGTGAAGTTGATGCAACTCTTGCATTATCCAAAATATATTACAGCTACGAGGAGTACGAGAAGGCTCATAAACTGGCAGAATCGGCTCTTTATACTTCAAAAGAGATTGAATCGCCCTTTCTAATTGCCCAATCATATGTTGATCTTTCAAATATCTTTTTTTATCAAAACAAATATGAGGATAGCGAAGAGGCTGCTTATAAAGCATGGGAAAATGATTCTACCGATGCTAATCTCTCAAATAATATATTATATAATATCACACGCAATAATATCTATCTAAATAATGAGGACAAGGCTGTTGAATACCTTGATAAGCTAAGGGATCAGCTTGATTTTTATTCTAATAGTGAGTATCAGAATGCTTTATCTGAACTGGAAGTATTGTATGAAACAGAGAAAAAAGAGCTTAGAATTGAAGCACTGGAGAAAGAGAAAAGACTTATTAGATTGCTGGCATTAAGCATTGGTGCAATTATACTTTTTGTTTTAGTAATATTGATTTTGAGACATCGACTGGCTTTAAGCAAACAGAAGTTGGCAGAACAACAGGTAATGCGACTGGAAAGAGAGAAGCAACTGGCAACTGTTCAGGCTGTTCTTGATGGTGAAACAGCCGAAAGAAGCCGTCTCGCAAAGGATTTACACGACGGTTTGGGCAGCATGCTTTCCGTTGTAAAACATAATCTACCGGAAATGAAAACAGGTGTAATATTAGAAGAAGAGAGTGTCGACAGATTTAAAAAGGCTGTGGATATGCTGGATGAGTCAATCCAGGAGCTTAGACGGGTTGCACATCATATGATGCCCGAATCTTTAATTAGATTCGGATTAAAAGCGTCGTTGGCCGACTTTTGTAACGCTATCCCAAATACAAGCTTTCATTATTTTGGTAATGAAGAACGACTTGACAGCAGATTGGAAATATTAATATACAGGTCGGTACACGAACTTGTAAGCAATGCACTAAAACATGCAGAGGCTGAAAAGATTGATGTTCAGATAATACAGGAATCCGATCGCCTATCACTTGTGGTGCAGGATAATGGCAAAGGATTTGATCCGGAGTTAACCCTAAAAGGAATGGGATTGGATAATATTCGTAAGAGAGTTGATTCTCATGGAGGCGAAATGTTCATATCCTCATCTCCGGGTAAAGGAACTGAAATACATATTGAGTTTAATCTGCAAAACAATGAAACAGAAGATAAAAGTAGCAATAGTTGATGACCACAAAATATTGGTTGAAGGGTTGCAGACAATGATTAATGAATCAGATTCCGCAATGGTTGAGTGGGTAGCATATAATGCAGCTGAGTGCCGCAGAAACTTATTATTCAGTAAACCGGAGGTACTTATGCTGGACATAGGACTCCCGGATATTAGCGGATTAGATTTTAGCAAAGAGCTGAAAGAGAATTATCCCGACTTAAAGATGCTAACTCTCACAAGTCACAATGAATATGCAATTGTTAAACAGATGCTCGACAACGGAGTATCAGGATATCTTGTAAAAAACGCCGAATCAAAAGAGGTGCTCGAAGGCATAGAAACAGTTTATTATGGAGATACATTCCTTAGTCACGAAGTAAATCTCTTAATGAAAAAACGACCCGATGATGCTGTCTGGCTAACTGAAAGAGAAAGGGAACTACTAAAATTAGTATCTGAAGGATTTACAAATGCTGAAATAGGGAACAAAATATTTTTAAGCCCCGAAACAGTCAGAGGATATCGTAAAAACCTACTGTATAAGCTCAATGCCAAAAACACTGCGATGCTCGTAAAAATTGCTATAGAACAAAAGCTCATATAATTAAAAAAGCGGGCATCTAATAAAAGACGTCCGCTCTTTAATAATTCTTAGACAATACTTAAATGATGGCTTTCAGCTCCTCAGGAGTAAAGTTCATAGATGTGATTACACCATTTTCATCAATTAAGTAGTTTCGGAATCCACGATTCAGTTTCAACTCTCTATACAATTCTGAATCGGATCCACTTACTTCACAGAAAAGTGATTTTTTGTTGAGGCTATCCATTGCAGTTGTTCTCTCTATAACATTAATATTCTCATCGAAAGCGATAGAAAGAAAAGAAATATCTGAATCAGTCATTTCAATAATGTTATGCAAACGAACGTTATCAGCTCTGGATTGGGCATCATATGAGGCCCACATATTAACCACAACTTTTTTGCCTTTAAATTCGCTCAGGTTGTAAGAATCACCTTCTAAATCCGTTAACACAATATCAGGTATTGCTTCACCCGGATAATAACCTACAGAAGGTACATCATTCTTAACTGAACCTGCCGAAGTAAATAATGAAATAATCACTACCAGGCAAAAGTTCACGTACTTCATAAAAAAATATTTTGGTTAGTAATATGATTTGCTCGTGCGTCTCGCAGTAGCTAAATCCCTTAACTTTAGGACTTTTCGCTAAAAGTCCAATTTTTTGAACGGGCAAATGTACGGTAGTTTTTCGAATTACCGAACTTTTGTAACCAAAACTTTCATTTTAAATGTTAAAATAAATCTCACAAGCCTACATATCAACCTGTTAACTTTGCCGACTTTACTATTGAATTGAGAAAAAGGCCTCCAAAGCCTCGATAGAAGTGTCTTTTTGGATTACTTTTTTGTCTTTATCAAGTAAATAAATAGTCGGAAATGCCTTAATATCATACAATCTTTCCTGAGTTATTTCCATACCTCTGTCATACCCATGAACCCAGTTTGCAGGCATCTCAGACAGATGAGAATGCCAGCTTGCCAAATCATCATCAGGATAAATTGTAAGAATTGTGAGCATAGTTCGCGAAGAGCTATTCATCGATAGCGCATCAGAAATAGGTTTAGAAGCAACGAGCTGATTAATAACCATCTCACACGTAGAACATCCGGGATTAGAAAACATGAGCAACGTAAATTCACTTTGCAGATCATATAACTTAAACGACTGCCCGGATTCTAATGTGTAACTGAAATTATTGGCCTTCTGTCCTACCCTGTTCATCATAACCATATTCAGGTGAAACTGATATATTGATTTTATATCACTTGTAAGTACCGCAGATTCCACCAACTCTTGTAAAACAGGTATATAATACTCTTCATTTCTAAATGGAGAGTTCGGATCATAAAAATACTTCTCAAACAAAACGGCAAAATGCTGAAGCATAACAGTGTCAGTTTCAGCTTTATTTACTGTATTTTTCAGTGATTCATCCGCATTCTCTTCCGGAACATAATTCAACAAATTAATATAATCTACAAATGCCTGCTCCGTGATATCGGGTCGATTAATAAGCTCCCTGTTTGCGAAATCAAATCTGTCCCAGTAATGTTTTATCAGATATTTTGCTCTTTCATCTGTATTTGTTATTACCTCAGGAATAACAGGAAGAACAAACGTATCAGGGACAATTGTATGCTCAGCAACGCCTGTATTCTGCACCACCTGATTAACTTCCGGAGTCTGATTCTGAGGCTTTTTATTTGATGAACATGATGAAGAGGTCAACAGAAATACTGCACCTGAAATAATTAAAACTGAAACTATTCTATTCATAAAAAAACTATCTTTTGAAACAATAATAGATTACCTACTACTGACTACCAAGCTGTAAAGATATGAAAAAAACCAATAGATGAGTTTAGATAATTTTCGTACATTTGTATTTTCACATATTCTTCAAGTTGCTCATGGATACTTTTATTGTTTCAGCAAGAAAATACAGACCTTCCACTTTTAGAAATGTAGTGGGACAGCAAGCCCTTACAACTACTCTAAAGAACGCTATAACAGGCAATAAACTGGCACATGCCTATCTGTTCAGCGGTCCGAGAGGAGTGGGTAAAACAACATGTGCCCGAATCTTTGCTAAAACAATAAACTGTCTGGACCTGACTCCTGAGAGTGAAGCATGCAATAAGTGCGAATCGTGCGTTGCATTCAACGAGCAGCGTTCGTATAACATTCATGAGCTTGATGCTGCTTCAAACAATAGTGTTGATGATATCCGGTCATTAATAGATCAGGTTAGAATTCCACCCCAGATCGGAAAATATAAGGTATATATTGTGGATGAGGTTCATATGCTATCTCAGTCAGCTTTTAACTCATTCCTTAAAACGCTCGAAGAACCTCCTGCACACGCTGTTTTTATTCTTGCCACAACCGAAAAGCATAAGATTATTCCCACCATCCTATCCAGATGTCAGGTTTATGATTTCAACCGCATTAACATAAGTGATATAGTTGAACATCTTCAGTATGTAGCTCAACAAGAAGGAATTACAACCGAGCCTGAAGCTCTTAATATAATTGCTCAAAAGGCCGATGGTGGCATGCGTGATGCACTGTCTATTTTCGATCAAACAGCAAGTTACACACAAGGCAATATTTCTTACAAAGCAGTTATTGAGAACCTTAATGTTCTTGATTATGAATACTATTTCAGCCTCACAGATGCTGCTCTGGAAGGAAATGTTGTAGACAGTCTTCTAATTCTTGATAATATAATTAATCGCGGCTTCGAAGGCCAGTACATTATCAGTGGTATAGCATCCCATTTCAGAGATTTACTTGTTTGTAAAGATGAGAAGACAGCACAACTGTTTCAGGTCGGTGCCTCCATACGTGAAAGGTATATAGAAACTGCTAAGAGATGTAGCAACGACTTCCTTTATAAGTCCATTGACATTGCAAATGAGTGCGATCTTAATTATCGTGTCAGTAAAAACAGACGTTTACTCATAGAACTTGCACTAATTAAGATCTGTCAGTTGCAAGAAAATCCTGAAGCCGCTGAAGGCAGTAAAAAAAAACTAATTAAACCAATTAATTCTGAGAGTAAAGGAACAGATAGCGAACCCAAGAGAAATACATCTCAGTCGCCCCAACCAAAAGAATCAGAAAAGCCTCAGGAGTCTGTACAAAAAGCAGCTCAACCCAAGTCAGATGAGCCGCAAACCCTAGCTGAAGAAAAACCTGTTGTAAATAGAACTGCTGAAACAACGGTCTCTGTTCCGGATAATATAAGCAAGATTAAAAGCACTCCCTCCTTTGCAGGAATGGGTGTTTCAATAAGCTCTCTAAGAGGGAAAAAAGAGAAAACTGCTACAACAGGTATCAATGAAGAGGATAAGAACACCAATGGCAATAATCATTTTACAGAAAAAGAACTAATTAACGCCTGGAATGAGTTTGCTGATAATATTAATGAGGAAAAATTGTTGAAAAATACAATGAATCTCTATCAGCCCAAAATGATTAGTGATGTAATATTTGAAGTTGAAGTAAACACAGAGCTTAACAGGGAGTATTTAAATAACAACAGTCGCTCCATACTCACATTCCTCCGTGAGAAAGTAAAGAATGACGATCTCACAATGACAATAAAAATTGCAGTAGGCAATGCAATTACAAAACCACTTACATCTCACGAAATATTTGATGAAATGACAGAACGAAATATTTCAATACAAAAGCTTTCTGATGAGTTCGGACTGGAGCTGATTTAAACTTTAATTTCTTTAAATGAAAGTATTAAGTGCTTATCTTCTATTTTTGGTAATTCTTATATCTTGTACCGGAAATAAGAATGATTTTAATCGAGAAACTGAGACCAGTCAAGAAGTTTATACCCAAACCGACTCAATTTTTTCTTACAGCCAGATTATAAATCAACTGCCGGACACTATAATAGATGCTAATTACACTTTTGAACAAGCCATAGAAGGGTCGGCAGCACCACAAGAGATTATAAACCAGCTTGTATTGTTTGATGTCATCTATCTTTCAACCGACGGTTATATTCATAAGGGGCAAATTTTATCTAATAAGCTTATTTCAGAAGAGATAAAAGAGATGTTCAGCTATATGCTGAATGAAGGTTTTGTAATTGAAAAAGCTATTCCGATAGTAAGATATGGATGGAACGACAGTCTGTCGATGGCCCATAATAACAGCTACAGTTTCTGCTACCGGGATATTTCATTCTCAAAGCATGCAACGGGTATGGCAATCGATATCAACCCAAAATTTAATCCACTAAGATATAAGCTTGAAAATCGTCCAAATAAACCTCTTAATGCAGTTCTTGATACAACAGTAAACGGCACATTATATCCCGGTCACCCGGTTGTAAATGAATTCAGACGCAAAGGGTTCCGCTGGGGACACACTTTTACCAGGTATTACGACGACCATCACTTCGAGAAAACGAATTAACTACCAACATAAATCTATCACACTAATATGCCCAGTTCTCACTGTCAAGATTTCTGTAATTAATTGCCTCAGCCAAATGAACAGGCTTAATGCTTTCACTGCCATCTAAATCTGCAATTGTACGCGAAACTTTAAGGATACGGTCATAAGCCCTTGCAGAAAGCGAACGTCTCTCCATCGCTGTTTTTAACAGCTTCAATCCAACACTGTCCGGCACAGCATATTTATGCAACATCTTCCCTGTCATTTGTGAATTATTATAAACTCCTTCTGAATTTTTAAACCGATCATCCTGAATCTCGCGGGCTCTCACAACCCGTTCTCTTATCTTATCGCTGTGCTCTGCAGGAGTACTGTCAGATATTTTGTCAAAAGGTACAGGAGTTATTTCAACCTGCATATCAATCCTGTCGAGCAACGGCCCTGAGATCTTATTCAGATATTTTATTACAGCTCCGGGAGCACAAACACACTCTCTTTCCGGATGGTTATGATACCCGCAGGGACAGGGATTCATGGCAGCCACAAGCATAAAGCCGGCCGGATAATCAATGCTGTACTTTGCACGTGAAATTGTTATCATTCTGTCCTCAAGGGGCTGACGCAGCACTTCCAAAACATTTCTGTTGTACTCCGGCAACTCATCAAGAAAAAGAATTCCGTTGTGCGATAAACTAATCTCGCCCGGTTGCGGATACATTCCCCCTCCAACCATTGCAATATTGCTTATTGTATGATGAGGTGAGCGGAATGGCCTTCTGAACATTAATGAGGCATTTAAATCTGTGCGACCGGCAACACTGTGTATCTTTGTTGTTTCCAGAGCTTCATTAAGTGTGAGTGGCGGTAGTATAGAAGACATACGTTTGGCCATCATCGACTTACCTGAGCCTGGGGGACCAACCATAATAATATTATGACCACCGGCTGCAGCTACTTCAAGAGCCCGCTTCACGTTTTCCTGACCTTTAACTTCTGAAAAATCAAGACTAAAAGAATTTTTGTTACTTCTAAACTCTTCGTCTAAGTCAATAAATGTGGGAATAATTTTACTGTTACCATTAAAAAAATCGACTACCTCAACTATGTTTTTCATCCCATATACATCCAAACCCTTTACAACTGCCGCCTCTTTAGCATTCTCAACAGGAAGAATGAAACCTTTAAAACCACTCTCCTTTGCCATAAGAGCCATAGGCAAAGCACCCTTTAACGGAAGAATTGTGCCGTCAAGCGACAGTTCACCCATAATTAGATAATCGCCAAGCTTATCCGTTTTCACCGATTCAGAAGCTGCCATTATCCCCACAGCTAACGGCAGGTCATAAGCCGAGCCCTCCTTACGAATATCGGCAGGCGACATGTTAATAACAATTTGTTGACGTGGAAATTTAAGTCCATTTACTTGCAGAGCAGAAATAATTCGTTCGTGACTCTCTTTAACAGAAGTATCCGGCAATCCCACCAGGAGAAACCGGATACCTCTGGAGCAGTTAACTTCAATGGTAATTAGTGTTGCATCAATTCCTTGAACAGCTGCTCCAAATACTTTTACCAGCATTTGACGCTATTAATTTTATATTATTATTTAATCCTCTAAAGATTTTTTTATCTCAACTGAAACATCCTGTGCCGGAACATTTCGCAGTTTTATAGTACCATCCGGCGCAACCAGCAAGTTAAACGGAATATACTGAACATTAAGGCTCTCTACTATATCCGAACCCCATCCTCTCTTTTCGGTTACTACAGTCCATGGAATTGAGTCTTGCTCAATATATTCAATCGGATAAATATCTGAGTCAATGTAAACAGAAACAAACTCCACGCTATCTTTATTGAGCTCTTCATACTCATTTCTGAGAAGTTCTACATTCTCACGAGATTCAGTTCCATAACCGGAGATAAACGACATAAGAAGATATTTTCCTCTGAAATCATTGGAGCTTATATTAACGCTATCAGTGTTTGTAAGCTGAAAGTAGGGAATCTGAACCCCCTCTGCAGAGCGGTTGAGTTTATCTGAGTAAGCAAACAATCTGCGGGCAATCTGCATATCAGTAACATCGCCCTCTAAATATCCTAAAACCCTTTCAAGAGCAGCGGGATTGTCACTGTTCATAAAAAAGTTATTGATAAGAATTAAGCTCGACAATTTATCAGGATTTTCTTTGATATACTCCTCGGCACCAAGCATTAACTCGTGGTTTAGAAGGTTAAGATTTGTTACATCTTCATTTCTGGACAAACTATTAAGACCGTTGCCACCTATGGGCTCCAACTCTCTGTCTAAACGCAGGTTGAGTAAAAGCTGACCTCTTTGCTCCAGAAGATCTTTATTTTCTTTCTTAAAATTTGTGAGATCGTCGTTAATAGTGTTGCCGTTAATTTTTATCAAATCGGGCAATAATGCGTCACCTTTAACAGTTATCTTTTCACCTTTATCTGCAAAAACAACAGCTGTTCCCTCAAATTGATTTATATAAATTGAAAAAGTTGTTAGTGTATCAACATTAACTTTATAAATAAATTTTCCTTTATTGTTAACCGGTATTGTATCAATCATCAAAGAATCAGACACAAGAAAGGAAGACAACAGATATGGATAATTAAGATTAGATATTTCTCCCTTAATAGTTGTAGCATCGCCCCTATTGCAAGAAATAGAGAACAACAGCAGAGAGCATAATACTATGATTGAATAATACTTAAACATAAATCGACACTTTTCCCAAACCATAATTTACCAATTCAATCAAAAAATTGGCCCCTTTTCAAAAAGAGAATGGGCAAAGGTATTGCATTTTTTTATTTATTCAAAGATTTTTACATATATTTTAATGTTTTTTATATCTTACCGTTTTTATAAAAAAATATATAGATAGACGGGGAAAATTAGTTAGATTTGTATAGTAAAATATAAGCATATGCATTTCTCAATTATAATTCCGGTATATAATCGCCCCGATGAAGTAGATGAACTCCTTGAGAGTCTTTGTAAACAGTCGACCGACCGGTTTGAAGTTATTCTTGTTGAAGATGGTTCTACTCTTAAGAGTGATGCAGTTGCAGAGAAATATCGCCAAAAACTGAATATCATTTATTTTGAAAAGGAGAATTCCGGTCCGGGTTCATCAAGGAATGCCGGTGCCTGTAAAGCCTCAAATGAATGGCTTATTTTTTTCGATTCAGACTGTATTATACCGGAGGATTATCTGAAAAACGTGACTCAGTTTTTGCTCAATAATAATGTTGATGCATATGGCGGACCAGACGCAGCACTTCCTTCATTTACTATAATTCAGAAAGCAATTAACTACTCTATGACCTCCTTTTTTACAACAGGCGGAATAAGAGGCGGAGGCAAATCTTTAGACAAGTTCCATCCCAGAAGCTTCAATCTTGGTGTTTCTGAAAAAGCATTTAATGCTATAGGTGGTTACGGTAAAATGCGTTTTGGAGAAGATATCGATTTTAGCCTGCGACTCCTTAAAGAGGGCTTTAAAACAGCTTTAATCTCCGAAGCATACGTTTTTCACAAAAGGCGCTCCACGTTTAAGCAGTTTTTCAAACAAGTTTATAATTCCGGTATAGCAAGAATCAATTTACATCTGCTCCACCCGGGTTCTTTAAAACCTGTGCATACCCTCCCGGCTTGTTTTGTGATAATTATGACACTTCTAATAATTATGTCGTGCATTTTTCCTGCGCTCCTGCTTGTACCGCTGCTATACTCTTTAATGGTTTTAATCGACAGCTGGTCAATAAACAAATCATTTCGTGTAGCATTATACAGTGTTGCAGCAGCCTGGATACAGTTAGCAGGTTACGGAACCGGCTTTCTTTCTGCAGTTTGGAAAAGACTGATTCTTAAAAAGGGAGAATATAAAGCGTTCGAGAAAAAGTTTTACGAATAAGCCTAAAGCTTCTCTCCGTAGGCCAGATCGCCTGCATCGCCAATTCCCGGAACAATATATGAAGATTCGTTTAGCTCAGGATCGATAGCCCCTGCCCAGATTGTGGTCTTATCTTCCGGAAAATTCTTAATACAATAATCAATAGCCTGCTGACTCGCTATTATGGTTGCAATATGAATTTTAGCAGGATTTCCTTTAGTTAACAGAGCACGATAGGTAAGCTCCATACTTGCTCCTGTTGCCAGCATCGGGTCGGTAAGAATGAGAGTCTTTCCTTCAATAGAAGGCGAAGCTATATACTCAATATGTATGTCAAATGATTGATGTCCGGTTTCTTTATACTTCCTGTAGGCAGATACAAATGCATTACCTGCACCATCAAAATAATTCAGCATACCATGATGAAAAGGGAGTCCGGCACGTAAGATAGTAGCAATTACAACATCATCTGAGGGAATACTTACTTCAGCCTTGTCGAGTGGAGTGTCTACGGTAATAGTTTCATAATTAAACTCCTTGCTTATCTCGTAAGCCATAATTTCACCTACTCTTTCAATATTTCTGCGAAAACGTAGTCTGTCGTTCTGAATGGTTACATCTCTTATCTCTCTGACAAAGGCATTCAACAAAGAGTTACTTTCCGAAAAATTTATTACTTTCATAGCATTTTCAATTCTATAATTCTCACCTACTTAAAATAGTTATATCTTTCGGAGTACAAAGGTAAGTAAATAAAACATTTTTTATTCCATTTATTATAAACTTTCACACATTATCTTTGTTGATATGAAGATGTTTAGAGAAAAAAATCTCAATTAAAGAAATTTTTCTTTAATTCTTTTTCAGTTTAGAATAATTTGTATATTTTTGTATCGTTGTTTTAGGCATATTCACTACAACGAAGTTTTATAAAATCATAAATATTAAACCCAAGTTATTAAGATGGCAAATTTAGATTTAAGCAAGTACGGTATTACCGGAGATTTTGAGGTTATTCATAACCCTTCCTACGAAACACTTTTTCAAGATGAAATGGATCCTTCAAATGAAGGTTTCGAAAAAGCTAAGTTAACAAAGAGTGGTGCAACTGCTGTTTACACAGGCAAGTTCACAGGTCGCTCTCCAAAAGACAAGTATTTTGTAGAAGATGATGTAACAAGAGATACTCTATGGTGGGACGGAACAATTAACCGCCCATGTACAAAAGAAGCATTCGATTATTGTAAAGGACGTGTAACAGATCAGCTTTCTAAAGCTAAAAAACTTTACGTAGTTGATACTTTTTGCGGAACAAACGCTGATACTCGCATGAAAGTTCGCTTCATCATGGAAGTTGCATGGCAAGCGCATTTCGTTACAAATATGTTCATCCGCCCTTCACACTACGAACTGGCTCATTATGGTGAACCTGATTTCGTTTGTATGAACGGTTCAAAAACTACTAACGACAAATGGCAGGAGCATGGTCTGAACTCAGAGAACTTTACTCTGTTTGACCTTACTCAGAAAATGCAGGTTATTGGTGGTACATGGTACGGTGGTGAAATGAAAAAAGGTATGTTCGCTCTTATGAACTACTACCTGCCACTTAGAGGCATCGCTTCTATGCACTGCTCAGCTAACGTAGGTGAAGATGGTGACGTTGCTGTATTCTTCGGACTTTCAGGAACTGGTAAAACTACACTTTCTGCAGATCCTAAGCGTTTCCTAATCGGTGATGATGAGCACGGATGGGACGACAATGGTGTTTTCAACTACGAAGGCGGATGCTATGCTAAAACAGTTAATCTGAGCGAAGAAAACGAACCAGATATCTGGAGAGCTATCCGTCGCGATGCATTATTGGAAAACGTTGCTGTAGATGATGAAGGCAATATCGACTTCTCAGATATTTCTGCAACAGAGAATACCCGTGTTTCATATCCAATTCGTCATATTAATAAGATTGTACTTCCTTCACGTGCAGGACATGCTAAAAAGATTATTTATCTTTCGGCAGATGCATTTGGAGTATTACCTCCTGTATCAATCCTTGATAACGATCAGGCGCAGTACCACTTCCTTTGTGGTTTTACTTCTAAACTTGCAGGAACAGAGCGTGGAATTACTGAACCACAACCATCATTCTCTCCTGCTTTTGGTGAGGCATTTCTAACTGTTCACCCAACAATTTATGCTCAGCGTCTTTCTGAAAAAATGGATCAGCACGGTGCTAAAGCGTATCTTGTTAATACTGGATGGAACGGAACAGGAAAACGTATCTCTCTGAAAGATACTCGTGCAATCATCGATGCAATCCTTGACGGATCAATTGAAGAGGCAGAAACAGTTCATATCCCAATTATGAATCTTACTGCACCTGCTAAACTGGATAATGTTTCAGACATTCTTGACCCACGTTCAACTTATGCTGATGCAAGCGAGTGGGAAGAAAAGGCTAAAAAACTGGCAGCTATGTATATCGAAAACTTCGAGCAATATACAGACACTGAAGCAGCTAAAGCATTAATTCCTTCAGGTCCGCAGCTATAATCAGACTCGTACTGCGTTAATCGCAACTATATTTAAAAAAGGCTGTCTCATAATATACTTGAGACAGCCTTTTATATTTAAATGAATTGATTAGATTCCGGGAAAAGATTTCAAGAAACAGCTATTTAAATAACATTGGAGCAAACTCTGATAAGTAGATTCTCCAGTTCTTCCAAATATGCCCCTCGCCACTTTCTCTATAAGTATAATCAAACCCTATCTCATCCATTTTTTTCATACTCTCAACTACTCCCTGGTAAAGAAAATCTGTATCACCACAGGCAATCCAATAAAGATTGAAACCATTCTTTTGCTGCAACTCTAATTTTTTCATAAACTCATCCAAATACTTGGCCTTTTCACCTTCATCGCGTATCAACATGTTAGTAATTGGCGGTGCAGAAAAGACACCAATATAACTAAACATATTTGGATACTGAGCCGAAATTGCTGCTGAATGCATTCCCCCCATCGACAATCCGGCAATAGCACGATTACTCTTGTTTTTCTTAACCCTGTAGTTGCTCTCTACAAAGGCTATTATATCACCAAAGCTATCCTCCATGCTTGCAACAGATTCACGCTGACCTCCTCCCATAGCGGGTATGTAGCTGCGGTTAGATTCACCGGGCGCTGCATTATTCTGAGTATGTCCGTTCGGCATAACAACGATCATTGGCTTAGCTTTACCCTGAGAAATAAGATTATCCATAATCTGTGCTGTGCGCCCTAAGGCAATCCATGCCTCCTCATCGCCTCCTGAACCGTGAAGCAGATAAAACACAGGGTACGTTTCTTTGCTCTCTTCATAACCGGGAGGAGTATAAATAGTGATACGACGCTGCTCTTTTAAAGTCGGGCTGTTATACCAGCGACGAGAAACTGTTCCATGTGCCACATCGTTAACACTATATAAGTCGCCCGGATTACCCGGTACAATGAAAAAATTGGTAACAGAAGCAACATCCCTAATCATAGCTACATTGGCAGGGTCATTTATACGCTGCCCATCCACAATAAAAGAATAGTTATAAAGTTCTGAAGCCAATGGCTCGGGGGTAGTAAACTCCCAGACACCACCCTCGCCCTCTACCATCTGTGCAGTGTCGGGCACATCAAATGTTCCAAATTGGGTTTCCATCTTCTGAGGTTTCAGGAAATCACCCGTAACTTCAACTTTTATCGCTTTAGGCGACCTAATACGAAATGTAACCTTGTTATTCTCATGAATTTCAGGGGAAATTATCTGTTCTCCACCCCATAGAGATTGCTGTGCAGACATTGTTATACAAACAAACAAAATCATTGCTAAAATAGTAATTCTCTTCATCATATTAAGATTTATATATTAGTGTAAATTAAAAAAATCACTCATCCAGAATCAATATCTCCACTTTCCTGAAATCAACAGGATGCCCCTCGCTCTGCAGCGATATTGTACCTTTATTCAGCATCTTATCGCCACCGTTCAATTCAATAAGTTTAGAATAAGTACCATCTCTCTCATCCAGTTGCGGCTGATTATACTGAAGCACCGTATCACCGTTGATGATATGATAAATTGCATCATTCCCTCTTACTTCTACCTCAACTGTAATCCATTCATCACCAAAATACATTTCAGAATCAGAATTTATACAATGATCCAGAATCAGCTCTCCATTCATAACAACATTTGTGCCCGGAGTACATAGATTCATGGTGGTTCTTTCGGCTATGGAATCACTGCCAAGCAGCTGAACCTCAATTGAAGTAGGGAAGTCCTGATACAACTCCATAGATTCGGGCGACTGCCCATGCAGCATTAACCCGCTATTTCTGTAAGCCCAGCCAGGTGCTCCAGGGGTTTGCTCACCCAGAAAACGATACTCAGCTCTAAGTTTATAGTGCGAAAACTCGCCATCATAAAAAAGATGCCCATATCTCTCTCTCAAAGAATCATATCCTTCGTACCTAACCTTAATTAGTCCATCTTCAACCCTGAATGTATTTGCGAAGTTATCCCCTACCTCATATCCAACAATCTTAGGAGTCCATCCGGTGAGGTCCACCCCATTAAACAGTTGAACCCACTCCTCTTGTTTTGCCGTGTTTTGAGTACACGACATAAATAAAAAAACACATAGCAATAAAGCTCCAATTGTGTTAAATAATTTCATACTCCCTTTAATTAAATTATTTTTAATATTTCCTTTAACGAAGGTACATAATTTTTCTTTTGCTGCAATAAATCTCGATGGGTAATACTACAATCCTAAGTAATCATTATAACATACTTTATTCATACCTGATTCGTGTTTATTCGAACAATGTCCGAACCAGGTATGAACCAGGTATGAA
>CAZYNA010000001.1:86993-92819 GCA_964648775.1 uncultured Proteiniphilum sp.
GAACCAGGTATGAACCAGGTATGAATGAAGTATGAGTAAAATATGAATCAAATATGAGTGAAAATACGACCTCCCTGTTATCACCAAACAGCACGAACAAACATGCAAAAGAAACGTTAAATATGAAACAAAATTTGTTCTTAGATCTGAAATATGATCTGAATTCAAATTATGATAATAAAAAAATAAGAGTATGAGCAATAAATCACTTTTGAAGGAACGTATTGAAGAACTGCTCCGGATACTGGAAAAACGTTTTGAGGAAAACAAAGAGCGACACTCAAAACTAAAATGGGGAGATATACAAGAGAGACTCATGGAGAATACAGATAAACTATGGGTGCTCAATAATATGGAAGAAACAGGCGGCGAACCCGACGTGATTGGCTACGATACCAAAACCGGAGAATTTATCTTTTGCGACTGCTCACCTGAGAGTCCAAAAGGTCGGCGAAGTGTCTGCTACGACGAAGCAGCTCTTAAATCAAGAAAAGAGCATAAACCAAAAAACAGCGCTCTTGGTATGGCAAAAGAGATGGGTATTGAGATGTTAGATGAAGAACTCTATATTAAGCTCCAGGAATTGGGCGTGTTCGACACCAAGACATCCAGCTGGCTAACTACACCCAAAAACGTACGTGAGCTGGGTGGTGGACTCTTTGGCGACAAACGGTATAACCGCACATTCATATATCACAATGGTGCCGAATCTTATTATGCCTCAAGAGGCTTCAGAGGAATATTTAAGATATGAGAGACATAACTAAACGGACGTTGTGGTTGGTGTAAAATCGGATGATTTATATATAAGTTATAAGTAATCCGAAACTTTTTATAGGTATTCAAAAGGAGTTCAGTAGTTCTTATAAGTGAGTATCTCGTGAGGTAACATAAACTTTTAATAGATATTTATTGGGATAGTGTCTTGTTTTTGAGGTATTCTACAGGTCGTTTTTGAGGTGCTTCACTACTTGTTTTTGAGGTAAAATGTCGGTCGTCTTTGATATAAATACTCTAAAAGTTATTACAGATTATAAAAGATAGATGTAATTTCAAAAGGAATATCCACTTTATTTGTGGAACCTCGATTAATGCTGTATCTTTGCAGAAGTCAAAAACGACCAATATAGAATAGAATTTAAAACCTCTAAAATTGTCTCTGAAACGGTTGTCACTATATGTAATATACTTGAATTATCGAATCATTATAATTAAACTATTATGGCAAATAAAAAATATGGTTTTAGTACAACTCACCCTGGTGAAGTACTAAAAGATGAAATTCAATATCGAGGCATTAAACAAACTCTGTTAGCAAAACAGATGGGCATGTCATATAAGATATTAAATGATATTCTTAATGGACGTCGCCCAATTAGCACCTCAACTGCAATGATGTTTGAAGCTGCACTGGATGTGCCTGCCGACTCACTTATGCGACTTCAGCTTAAGTATAACATACACATGGCTCAAAAGGATGATCAACTACTTTCGAGACTTAAACAAATTAGGAATGCTGTAAGCACAGCGTGAGTAAGACAAAATATGGAAGATTTAATAAATGGGCGTTGTGGCTGGTGCAAATCAGATGATTTATATACAAGATATCATGACGAGGAATGGGGTAAACATGTAACTGATGACAAAACCCTGTTTGAGTTTTTGATTTTAGAAGGAGCACAAGCCGGATTGAGCTGGATAACAGTTCTCAGGAAACGTGAGGGATATCGCCTGGCATTTCATGATTTTGATGTGGAAAAAGTTGCACAGATGACTACTGATGATGTCGAGCGTTTGATGAATTTTGATGGTATTATCAGAAACCGACTCAAAATTGCCTCAGCTATCAGTAATGCGAAACTATTTATGGATATTCAAAAAGAGTTCGGTAGTTTCTATAATTACACTGCATTGTTCTTCCCTGACAAACAGCCTATTATCAACCATTTCAAATCGCTTAAAGATGTTCCTGCCACCTCTCCCGAATCAGACGCCATGAGTAGCGACATGAAGAAAAGAGGTTTTAAATTTTTCGGCTCCACAATCTGCTACGCCCACTTACAGGCCACGGGCTTTGTAAATGATCATATAGTTGATTGTTTTGTAAGGAATGAGGAATCTATTACCTAATCACCACTCTTCTAACATCATTAAGCTCCGCATTTTGTAGACGGACGATATAGTTTCCGGAAGGGAGATTATCAATTACTTGTTGTTTACCGGCACTCACTTCAACCTGATTTAGAGATCCACCACTCATGTTTGAGATAAACACCGAAACGGCAATTTCACTTCCATTACGGATAATAATTTTGCCTTCAGCAGAAGATACCTCTATTATTGCCTCATCCCCCTGCAATGTAGGATTACCGTCTGATGCAGACAAGCTGAAGCGGGAAGTGGAATCACTTTTATTTGCACGGAAAGTATAAGATCCACCATTTCTCACCTCTACTTTATTGTTTGTTAGCAAATCATGAAGATATATCTCACTTCCCGATAGATGACCAGAAAGTGCAAATTCTATAGTGTATTCACCATCAATATCCGCATTGAAGCCAAGTTTCAGGTTATCTAATGCAGGAACAGTAGATATTTGGAAGCGATCTTCACCAATATCATCTGTTGCATAAAGCTGAGCGATACCGCTTTCGGTGAACTTGCGACCATCCCAGCCATTATCAAACCCACGGGTAGTACCTTCTTTTGTGAATATCCACAGCCTGTCGGCCGACTCTCCACCTATCACATCCATAATTAGAGAAGGAAGTGATTGCGAGCCAGCGTTGTTCTGTTTAGTAGAATTACCTGCAGAACGAGTAACTATTTGTGTACCATCACCAAGATTAACAGTCGTATTTTTAATTAACTGATTATAATTGATTGTCAGGTTTCCAATATTTCCTGTTCCTGAATTTGCTAGCAACATAAAAGAGTGCATAGAAGGAATCCTGTCAGGTAAATTAGCATTCGTTTGATTCGCCAAATTAACCGGAACAGCTAGATACTGACCGCTGCAATATCCATTCTGATTTATTGTTGACCCGCTAAGCTTACGCCACTCATCACGAGTACCGGTATTAAACAGATAAACCGTATGCTCAACGCCTGTTGGGAAAGTAAATGCCTCCGCCTTGATGGGAATAGCAGCAGTGTATGAATTACCAACTAGGTTAACCCCTGCATAGTTAGCAGTTGTAGTGTGGGTTAGCGGAACTGGAATATTACCCACATTAAGTGTTCCGGTAAAACTATACACATCCTCAGGCTGGTCATTTGCATCATTAGTAATCTGGTAACCCTTAAAAGCTTTCAACTCAGTATCGGGAGAATAAGGAGCCGGTAGCCACTTATCACCATTAAACGGCTCTACCCACTGGTTGACAGTTTCATTGCCGGCAACGTCATCATAAGGGAAACCAGAGATATTCACAGGTATTCCGAAATACTGCCAGCTTCGGGTATAGAAACCACAGTCGGCACAATCATAAGCCTTGCTGTAAAATTCTACAGTAGCCTGCACGTTTCTGTTTTGCAACGGATTTTGAAAGCGCAAAGTACCACTCGGATTAACATCCTCCGGGTCAGCCTTCACAATAATAGTACCATTTTCTGCATCACCATCCTGCACCGTACCGTTAATCACCAGTTCGTTAGAAGTAGTAATAATCAAATCCTTGTCAGATGCGTTAATCAAGTTGCCAATCACACGATCCATATCCAGATGCAAATCCTCTTTGGCAGGACCCGATTTAGGGTTATTAGCGACAGTAGGATTATTAGCCTCTGTTGCAAACTCCACATCCTGTCCGTGACCCGGAACGAAATTCGCTGTCCAGTTGTTTGGTTCCGCCCAGTCGTTAACCTTACCAGCCGTGCCCCCCAACCAGTAATTCACCCATTGCAAAGTTGCACTACTTGTGTTGTTATTCAGATTAGTGTCGTTCGCGTAATTAACCGTTGCAGTATTTGTCCAAGGACCAGTTACTGTCTGAGAAGGTGTTACATTTATTGTAATAGGAGGAAATGACATTTGAGCGCCTAACGCATCACCTCTTGTAAACGTATAATTCCTTCCACTGTTTGAAACATTCCAGCCAGATGCATTAATAGTTCCGATGTCTAACCCTGCCGGAATCTCATCTTCTACAGTAACTATTTGTCCGGCAGGTTTATTTGCGCTACTCATATTACTCACCACGATGGTAAAGGTATTACCAGATAGTTTTGCAATACCGTTATTATCCACCCCTTTCTCAATCTTAAGGTCGATATTCGGATTCAGTACAGATGATGTAACAGATGAATAGTTATTGGTTAAATCTGCATCTGTAATTCCTGTAGGTGTATGATCAATACTCACTGAGTTAGTCAGAACACCACCTTCAGGCACTCGCTTCACGTTACCTGTAACTGTAAAATACGACATAGAGGTAGCATCCATATTGAGTGCTGTACTAAAAGAGTGGGTAAAGCCAGTAACAGGCACACCATGGGGAAAACCATGAGCAGTATTATTAGTATAACCATTGTTATGAAATGTTATACTTGTAATCTCAAAATCATCAGGTGATATAAAATCACCATTAGCAAGAGTTATGTTGTCAGTCAGTTCAAGACCTGTTAATGCAGCCGTTGTTTCGTTATACACATCAATTTTATAAGTAAGCTGTTCATCAACCAGCACATTATCCTTATCCACACTCTTGTGTACCCTAACACCTCCCGGTGTAGTGATAAGCAGGTTCCTAATCTCATGGTAGTTAAAGCCTCCTCCGGTTGAAGCACTAAAACCCAACTTAAGTGATGCGGGAATAGGATCTGTTGTATCTACATTAATTATCTCCACATCATCCCCATTGATTGACGTTCTCCAAAGCACCCTAATATTGTACACGGGGGATTGTGGTGTACCGATGGGCTCGATGTAGATCTTTACTCTCCTGTAAAACTCGTTATCCGTAGGCCGTCTATCTCCGACCGTGTTGTAATCAACCGAATTCTCATTCAACAACCTGTTTGGTTGCATCTGCTTACTTGCAATGTATCGATAAGGGCTTGAATGATTTTCAGGACCTCTTAGCACAATAGAGTTGGGTGCTAAGCCCGAGGTCCCACCATTCTTCCCTTCGCTCGCATTCGCGAAGTTGCCATATTCATCTAGTCCAATTCCCATGTACCCACCTCCAAGCCCCGGTGTGTGCACGTTATCATGGAACATATTCGCGTATCCGAGTGCACCACCCCATGCACCAATCCTAAATGGAGAAGTTGCATCAAAAAGAAAAACTGCTATACCATCTGCTCCATTGTGACTATCGCTTTTAGTCCGCCACGTTTTATATTCAAAATCAATATAAACCCCTAATGTTGCAGGGAAAGGCGTGTCAATATATGCATAACCACGTTGTTGCGTATTATCGTTTGTAAGTCGAAGCCAGCCCTCATTTACCGGATCGGGGCTTCCCGATGTTAATCTGGCATCCACGGGGTTACCTCCTAAAATTATATTACTCCCAACACTGCTTCCCTTAAAGTTTTCGGTTATTGTAAATTGGGCATAGGTATTCTCAGATATTAAGATTTGGTTAAAATAATGGTTAGTATAAATTGAATCCTTTTGTGTGTATTGTTAGTGTACACTTTTATCATATGAACCTCCTAGTTTCAAATGGATAAGACCGTCGTGTTATCCTTTTTGAGAATAACGCGACGGTGCGCAGTATTATTTATTTTGAAGAAAACTCTTAAACTAAAGAATCTCCCAACCTTTCTGCATTGCTGCTACTGTTGTGTTTTCGTTAAGCGGCTCATCTGTGATCCACA
>CAZYNA010000001.1:92919-110299 GCA_964648775.1 uncultured Proteiniphilum sp.
GATAAATCAACGGCACTAAGTTTGTTTAACGGCACATTCAATGTCTTTAAAAATGGATTTCCTGAAATATCAACTCCCGTCAGCTCGTTAGAAGCAGCTGCAAGATAGGTAATATCTCCGTATAAATCAACCACTTTCATTCCGGGTTCAAGAACATATTCCTGATAAACGTTGAACACCTTCACATCCTCTGAGCCATCTTTAGAACGCTCACCATTGCCATCAAGGTCGATCCACACACCAAAGCGATCAAGAGCCGGTGCATCAACAGAAAGATTAATGACACCATCGTTACGGGCAGTTGATAAAGTCACAACAGTCTCCGATTCACTCGTTGGCTTTTCTACACGGATTCTATCATCAAAATCATTCTGACAACCGGTAGCAATTACACCAATCAGGATTAAAAGCAGGTATATATATCTAAATTTCATCGTTCAATATTATATTCTTATTATTTACTTAACTATCAATCTCCTTGCATCATTCATTACTGCATTCTGCAAGCGCACAACATACAGTCCGGCACCTATATTATCAAGTTCCGTTTCACTATCAGAGTCAATCTCAACATTATGCAAAGTTGCTCCGCTACTGTTTGAGATAAATGCAGTAACAGCATTCCTACTCTTGTTTTTGATTACAATCTTACCTTCGCTGTTCTGTTCAACAGAAATCAAAGCCTCATCACCAATCGTACCAAACAGTCCCGACTGAGTAAGTCTGAATCTGGAAGCTGTCTCACCCTTGCTTGCCTCGAACGTATAAGAAGCACCGTTAGTCAGCTCCACACTTATGCCCGTCACCTGATCGTGAAGGAACACCCCTGCACTGTTTATGTGCTCAGAAAGTGAGAACTCGAATGTGTATTTACCATCAGCCTCAGCAACAAAACCTAAGGAAACATTATCCATAGACGGCACCGTTGCCACCTGAAGCTTGCTCTCGTCTGTTCCTATAACATAAAGCTGCGCTATTCCACTTTCAGCCATCTTGCGACCATCCCATCCGTTATCAAAACCGTGGGTAGTATTTTCTTTAGCGAACAACCATACTCTGTCGGCCGATTGCTCACCAATCACATCCATTACAAGAGCAGGGATTGAAGATGGAGAACCTGTTTCTGAAGATGCTCCGGCTGAGCGGGTAACAATCTGTGTACCATCACCACGATTAACAGTAGTATTTTTAACTAATTGATTATAATTAATACCCACATTTCCTCCACTGCTACCTTCAGGCACGAGCACCATAAATGTATGCATAGATGGAATTCTATCAGGTAGATTATTTTCTCCAGCAAGATTAATTGGCACAGATAAATACTGTCCGCCTGCAACACCACCAACTGTTAAATTACCATTTAGCTTGCGCCACTCATCACGAGTTCCGGTATTGAATAAGTAAATTGTATTCTCAACACCTGTTGGGATAGATATTGCAGTAGTACTAATTGGAATTGCCGCTGTATATGAATTACCAATTAGGTTTACACCTGAGTAATTAACATTATTTGTTCTGGTTAATGCTACCGATGCATTAGTGATATTAAGTGAGCCATTAAAAAGATGAACTGCATTAGTATGATTCAGTTCAGCAGTCGTATTTCTTGTAACCTGGTAACCGGTAAAAGCT
The DNA here is from genome assembly GCA_964648775.1 of uncultured Proteiniphilum sp. GTDB lineage: Bacteria > Bacteroidota > Bacteroidia > Bacteroidales > Dysgonomonadaceae > Proteiniphilum. The sequence continues at coordinate 94,555 of CAZYNA010000001.1, forward strand.
GTTAACGGATCATTTGGAGTAATCCATTTATTCCCATTTGTCGGCTCGTTCCATTCATTTACCTCATTATCATTCGTAAAAGGAGATAAATCAGAGCTGTTTACCGGTATTCCAAAGTACTGCCAGCTACGAGTATAGAAACCACAATCGGCGCAATCGTATGCAGTATTGTAGAATTCCACTGAAGCCTGTACTCCACTTGGATTATTATCAGGATTGATTAAAAGCGTACCTGTAGGTTCATTCTCATTAGTGGTAACATTTGTAGATTTCACCAATATAGTACCCGTTCCAAATGAGCCATCACCTTGTGCAGTTTTAGCTACAACCTCACCGTTAATAGTCAATTGATTTCCGGTAGTTATTACAAGGTTTTTATCTGAATTATTAACCAGTTTACCAATTACACGTCCACCACTACCATTTTGATCTACGTTATCTAAATGAAGATCTTGAACAGCAGGATTTCCTTTATTATTATCTGTGGTTGCAAACTCAACCGTCTGATCTACTTCAGGAACTCTGTTATCGGTCCAGTTTGTACGAACACTCCACTCATTTAACGCACCATCAGTACCGCCAATCCAGTAGTTAGGGCATAGAGTCCAGTTTTGACCGTAACCATAACCATCAATAATTGTAGTTCCCTGCACATTTTGAGTAATAATTATAGTATTATCACCAGTTGCATTCCATGGTATATTATTAAATTTATTTTGCCCCTGACTATTACTTGTAAGTACTAAATGATACAACTCCCCGTAAGATGCTTTACTACCATATAGTGTAACACTACCTGTGGGGCTTATCACCACTCTGATTAATGGATTTTCTGTATTTCCTCGCATTTGCCAAATAGCACCTGTACTCCCGTTTGGTTGAGTTGTATGAACTTCATATCGATCACCATCTGCAAATTGAACATTAATTCCTGGTGTACCACTAGACTGAAATTCAATTTCGTAGTCAGCAATCTTAGTTCCATTTATCTCCATATTAAAGGAGTTGTCTAACTCATAAATATCGAATACAAATCCATAGTTAGTACTTGGCTGTGTTATGGTCCTGGTTACCGGGCTTGTTGTGGATCCACCATATTCCCAATCAAATGCATCACCGTTCACTTCATCAGTACAAACTCCAATTCCAATTAATAGTATTGCCTTATCGCAAGCAGATGCCGGACCATTATCACACATTTCATATTCAAATTGATCAAGCCCTATATAGTCAGTTGGAGGTGTATAGGTATAATCACCGTTAGCACTTATTGTAATAGACCCTCCATTGACTGTTGCAAATACACCTGTTGTTGAAACAGTTTGAGTATGTCCTTCCGGGTCATAATCATTATCCAACACATTACCGCTCACAGATAAATTTTGTTCTGTTTCAGCGAAGTCATCTACCGCAATAGTAATGTTTGAATTAATATCAACTTCTACGGAACCAATGTTATTAGAGTTTCCATCAAAACCGTTGTATTCTGCTTCAAAGAATGGATTGGTAGGGTGGAAGAACCATTGATCAAATGTTAGTTCATACGGGTCTTGATCTACAGGTGCTAATGGGTTATTGGGGTCACTTGTGTTTGTCCCATCCGGGTCATGAACGTCAACAGGTCGCATTATTGTCGCTTCAGCTTTATTTACTCCAGTATTAGCTGAAACACCAATAGTCATTGGAAATGTATATGTAACCTCACATCCATTAGGTAAGTTTAACACCGATTCATATCTTTTTGTTGTTCCATTGTACACTATTTCAATTGCTTCGGTTCCACAAGATGAACCCTCGAAGACAGCATCACCGTTAGGTATAAATCCCTCTGGTGGAATAAAAGAGAAAGGAGCATTTACAATATCACTATTGTTGTCATCTGTATCACCATTTTTAACTTTGACGGTATAGGCTATAGCCTCACCTCTCGAAACTGTTCCTGATTTATCATGCGTGATTTCACTAATTTCCAAATCAGCTATCTTAACATTTACATCAAAATCAACTGTAATAGCGTCTCCTTCAATAAAGGTCCATGTATCTATACCTCTTTCATCACCCCACGTGCCACTTGTGCTAGTGTTGTTACCAGTTGCCCACCTATGCCCATTTGAATTACTTGAAGTACCATCGGGTATAGCTAAGTGACTTGCGTTAATAGGATTAGATTTTGAACCACTAACGTTTCTATCAATCGCTTGATCGTTCCAATACACAATGTCTGATCTAACTGATGTTAAATCTGTTGACAGAAGTTCTATAATTATTCCGAAGGCATTCTGTTCCACATCAATGTATGGAAAATGCACTTCAGCCCCTCTTAATTTTAATTCAATATTTACAGCAGCTATCCCAGCAGGTAAAGGATTAAGATTTCCGTCTTTTCCGTCCCACAAAACCTTATTGTCGCCAAAAGTACTAGGACCTGACAATTCTCTTACAGGAAAGGAAATCCCAGACCCAGGCTTAGGACTTATTGTAATATAATAATCACCACCACTTTCATTATAAAACTCTATAAATGCACCTTTGTTACCTATTTGATTGGAGCTTCCCTCTACTCCGGACACCTTAAGTTCTTCTACATTCATTTCCTTTTCGGGAACACGTAGCCAGTGCTGTTTACCGTCCTTCAAAGCTGTCTGTGGCAAATCTGAATTAGGTAAATTATAGAATATTTTATGGGTAACTACAGAGCCAACATCCTCTTCGCGCGGGTCACTATAACGATTATAAGCATGTTCTTGGTTAGTTAAACTGCTGCCATTCACACTACTATATGAGGGTATATTGGGAGAACCAACTTGATGAAAACCTCTATTATTCACCATAAAAGTAAACACCAGTCCATTTTGACCATTATTGTTTACATTGTACACGTAACCATCACGGGTTAATACCTTAACATTACCAAAGAATCCATTTGGATTACTACTGTTTTCAGACGTAAAACTCTGCTGGTTGTTATCCATATTCATCACATTGGTATAGACTCTTCCACTCTTCCAACCCGAGCTATCGTAAACAGATACATCCCATGCCCATATATAATATGATGTGTTTTTTTGAGACCAATCAGAATTTGCCATCAATCCAGAATCTGCACGCCCTTCAGTACTGCCAGTAGTTGTAGTCCCATCAAATTCAACCCTGTAAATACCTTCACCATTTGATGGAACTAAATAAGTAATAGGTGTATAACGATTATTGCCTGTTTGACCTGGACGAGAAGGTCCTGCAAGTTCTTCATTCCTATTGCTAATTCTACCACGATTAGAAAAACTTAAACTACTAGTTAGATCAGTACCTGTTGGACCATATAATCTTATTCTTCTTGTAGGATTGTTACTGCTAGCCTGAGCTGAAGATGCCATTGTAATTGTCTCTCCTGGCTTTGCATAAACAAAATGCACCCCTCTAGTTGGAAATGGCATATTAATGGAAGGTACAACTCCCGAGTACAATGTTGCTCTTCCCCCTCTTACATTATTTGGATAAAGATCCTTGGAACCTTCCGCAAATATATTAATTGTCGGCACTAATGTCAGCAAAGCCAGTAGCAGCCAGAAATATCGGTTTTTATTTTTATTCATAGTCAATTGCTAGAATATATTGTGTAATTACACTTTTGTTGATATAATAAAATCAAATCTCAATATCGTAAACATACCAGTTGTTACGTATAATCTCTTTCGGTAATGGCAGTGAGTATAATTCAGGACCAAACTCGGGAGGAGGTAGAGGACCATCGTCAACACGAGGTAGTTCTATCTCTATTATTGCACCTATCTCATCACGCTCATTTAGATATGTAATAAGTCGAAGTTCAGTTACTTTACCATCTGTTGTTGTGTATCCTGATCCCGGAACGGGTACTTCAGCTGTCCATGTAGTATTTCCCCAACTAATTCTTGGCGTATCGTACCATTTAACTGCACTTGCAGATGAACTTGCCAAGTTTGGAGCTTTTGTTGCCTGTTTAAGAACATAGGTGCGAGTATCAAAATCTACATATCTGTATTTATAATCTGCTATCCTACCAGTACTTACCTGAAAGCTCTCAGATAATTTAATATTGAGTTCTACTTTAGCAACAGCCCGGGTTAAAAGAACACTTTCAAGTTTACTCCCATCTGTCATAAAACTATGAGTTCTGTTTCCGGACATCAAAATAGATGTTGAAATGTTATCAGACCAGGGAGTAGCTATTTCTCTAAATATACCCTGTAATTGACTTACATTATTAACTCCATCTAAGGCGGTTTTTAAAGATGGACTTGCATCAACATTTGCAACAATATATACATCTCTGTTACCGGCTTCGGTAGGTTTCATTGATAGGGTTACTTTTTTTGTACCCTCATCATAAGTTCCACCTGTCATTGAAGTTCCATCGAAATAATATCTGGCTAAAGTGCCGGTAGTGTTCCCTGTTCCGGGGAAAAGGAACAGATAAAAGTCTGTTACCTTTTGCTCATCTACTGTACCTTTTGGATCTGTTGCCCGTGTTGTTGAACGAAAAGATGATATATTGTAATTCGACACAGATAGCTGTATCTCGATATTTTCACCAATAAGATCATCAGGTATAATATCTGATTCACACGAAGCAAATAATATTACCGAAAGTAAGAATGTATATAATGCTAATTTCCTCATAGTTAAATTGTATCTTATTGAGTAAATGTTTTTACTAGTACATCATTGTAGTACACCTCCATATAAGCACCAGAAACTTCATCTTTATTAATTTTGAAGTCTTCAGAATAACCTGTTTTAGCTTTATCGGGATTCGCATTGTAATCAGCTTCAGATATGTAACCGTAATCAACTGTCTTACCATCTGATGACACCCCATCACCTGACTCAAATGTAGCGCTACCTAATGCTACCAATCGTACATGATGCGGCATACAGTCATCAATAGTATTTGTGATAGTTACATTACCTTCTTCATCTATCTCCACGTTGTAACCATAACCCATAAATAGAGATTTGTTAACAACATTCCAATCTTGAACTTGGTAGATAATCTCAATATCCTGATTAATTCTTATCAAGTACTGATAGTGATGATTTCGGTATATGCTATACTCTGGTACAAAATCTAAAAAAGTTCCTTTTGCCTTAGCAAGATAATCTGTTGTAATAGTAGCTTCATTAGATATGATTGGAACATCATATACTTCACCATAAGTAGTTACGATAGTGAAATAGTTGATCGGTTTGTTATCAGCAGATGCATCCTCACTCCATAATGTTCCGTCTATATTAATAACCTCAGGCATATAATATACGTATTTATTATCATCTATCGACTTTAGCTTTGTATAATCAAATTGGTCTGATGGTTCTGATGGGGCAAAAAATGATGCAGGTTCAGTATTAAACTCAATCAAACGAAAGTTTTGATTAGCATTTCTGAAATATATCTCACCTATCCCTGTGGTTCCTTCAGCTAATTCTACTTCTAACTTAGCAACTACACGGATTAGCTCAACGTAATCTCTTTCAACTGCTCCGGTTCCTGATGCATTGGCTACAACTGAGTATTCTTCTGTATCTAATTGTTTTGGCTTGAATGGAGCCGGTTGATATACAGTTCCTCCGGATGATACTAATTGGTTTTTATACACTCTTGCCATAGGGAAGCCATCTATATCAGTTGCCCCATTATATAAAAGATAGTTGAGCACCCGGTCAGCTTCAGCTAAGTAAGCATCCATATCATCTCTGTCTGTGATATTAGTTTCACTAAAAGAAGTCTCCATACCCGGCATATTGGCAACAAAGTAAAAATCGTACTGCCTACCTGCTATTAGTTCCACCGTGAAAGCCCAAGTCGAAGCACCACTTCCAAGGCTATTATTTATATGCACTGAACCAACTCTGCTGCCATCACTGCTATTAAATATCAGCATTGCCAGACTATATACATTGTCTTCGTATGCGGTTACATCTGTATTTATTGACGATCTTAATCCGCTCTTCGCCTGTGCAGCCTTAATATTAACTGAAAGGAACACTTTTGAGTCTGCACTCTCCGGTTCAGTGTCATATATAAGCTTTTCGCATCCGAAGAATGAAAGCATCAGTGTAACAAGTAGTATATATTTAGTTTTCAATTGCATCATATTTTTATATTAGAGGGATTAAATTCCCAATTCTGTACTGTAGCTGTGTACTAACCAGTCGTTTACATAAATTGAACAGCTGAAATGTGTCCAGCACTCAACACAGTAGTCTTTTATTACCACCTTGATGGTGAAATCATTATCGCAATCAAGATTTACTCTGCCATCTTGTGCAGCAAGTAATATCATTGCAATAAGATCGCCATTAAATACTGTTTCTCCTTCTTCTTCATTACCGGTGTAATAAACATGGAGTTTATTGTCATAACCGGTTCTCAGGTCCATCATGTTATAGTTCCATGTTGCAACATTGTCGTCATAAATAGGTGCTGCTGAAGGATAAGTGAGTACATTTTGATTTTGAGGCATTGTGCCGTCAATTCTCATTACCCCGTTGCCTGAAGATACCTCAACATGAAGTTCTTCAAGATCATATTCTTTCATTGTTGCTTTATCGAACTCAACGATAAGCTCTACACGATTTGTTACCTCCTGAAGATTTACTGCAGTATATTCGTAAAAGCTTGCATACTCAATCGGGTCAGGAAGGAATACAACGGGGCTTTCACCCTGATACACCTCTTTTCCATTAAGGTTTGCTGCCACCCCTGCTGTAGAGTTGAGCGTAAGCATCACATCCTTTTTGGTTGTGGTGCCGTTAGTGAATGAGCCTCTTGTGAAGTTTTCATCAACACCTGTCCAGGCTACAAAAGTGTAGTTACCGTCTGAAACAGGAACTAGTATATTGAAATCACGACTAAGTGTTACGTTCTGCTCTGTAACATAGGTTACCAATCTGTCGTTTTCATCAAACGCAAACAGTGTGAGTGAAGAGACATTGCCCAGGAATGTAGAGTCTGACTCACAAGGCGTCATTGAATAGAATTTCACATATACACCTTGGGGACAATCGGCCAGGTCATCAAATATAAGAGTATCGCAACTCCAGAAAATTGTTCCCAACGCGAATAGCGTTATCCAAATCTTATTTCTTAAGTTCATCATTTGTCGCGTTTAATAAATTGAAATTTGTTGGTTTTGTAATTTTAAAAAGGAAGGGGGAAGAGGAATTTCTTCCCCCTGGTCCTCAAAGTTTCGCTCTTTTATTTATTGAGCAAGTTCTATTTCTATTATATTCCTAATTCTACTTCGTAAGAATGAACCTTCCAGTCAAGAACAGTAACATCAACACTCATCCAAGTTTCAGAAGTTGTCAATGGATCTTCCGGATCAATTGGATTATCCGGTTCTTCGGTTGGAACATCAATTTCTTCACCAGGATTATCTGGATCAGGTACTGTGATAGTCTCAGGCACTGGTTTTGGATCAGGATTTGAAGGAATTTCAGGTCCGCCTGGATTATTAGGATCAGGAATCATTGTGGGATTATCAGGATCGTCCGGATATAATGGATTCCAGTTAGTACCTATATTTCTGAAACCGGTAATATGGATATGATAAATATTATTTCTAAGTGTTGGCGAGTTATACCATGCAGGAATTTGGTCAGGGTTCAACCAAGCATAATAAATTACTTTACCATTTTCGTATTTAGTCATTACAGCACTTCCACTATCATCATAAGCAGCTTGTGCGGAAGTATAAAACTTACCATTCTCTCCAACATAGAAATCATCACCAGTAGCGTAAGATGCACCACCTTCATCAACAAAAGCAGCAGCTGCCGGAGTGAATGTGGCTCTGATCATTACATAAGTAGTATTACCTTTCTTGTAACCTCCTGTATAATTAGCAGCATCTGCCGGTGCAGCCTCATACTCGTGAGTATTTGGTAATACAAATTTTCCGCTTAGCAAACTTTCTGCACCTACATATCCTGGTGTTTGAGTTGCATAGTCTGTTTTTGTAGGAACTTTTGTTCCTAAATAGTTAGATGAAGTACCATCTGTTTCAAACAGTCCTGAATAGTCATAATTTTGATCATCTACAACAGTTGTTTGATCATAGAAATTAACGCCTGGTTCGCCGGGTACCCATCCCCAGTTTGGAGTTTCAAATCCTGTTAAACCACTACCTTCTTTTTGTTGAACAAATAGAGAGTTTTCACCTTGTGCAGCTACCCAGGTTATATCAGATAAAACTCCAAGTGTTGATGGACCGTCAGTTGTTGGATTAGGAACATTAAATGTTTCGCCTGCAACTGTAGTCATCACGCGTGTAACTGCTCTTTGAACAGTAAGTGATGCTCTGTTTTGGTCTGTGCCATTAATTGTTTCATCTTCCGAAATATTTGGTTGTACATCAATTGTTGCGGGAGCAACATTAGTCATTACAATCGCATCCTTTTCATCTGTTGTTACTTGAGCTACTCTTGAAGCAGAAGTTGCAACTGTAGTGCTTGTACCTGAATTTTCCAGGAATAAGGGAAGATTCATATAAGCCTGCTCAAACTCATGTACAGAAGACTTGTTTAACCAAGTACGAACAGCTGGAGTTTCGTTTACAACTACATAAACTGTTTTCGTTCCTTCAGTTGTTTTGATAGCAGCAGCAGTAGTTGGTCTAAGGAAAATTTGATTGGATACTTCTTCTTGAATATAGTCTGTTCCTGTTCCTGTTGCTCCAACACTAAAGTTTCTTGAAGTTACTGAAGAGCCATCGACAAGGTAAACTGTAACATTGCTAATAACATCGTCTCCACCCCATTTTCCAATATAGTTCTCATCGAAATCTTCTGCTCCATCTGCAAGTCTAGCACTTCCATTTGTAGCAAGCTTCAATGTAACACTCACGTGAGTATTACCTTCGTGACCGTCAACCGGCACATCGATGTCGTTGTTACAAGCCGTGAACACCAGCCCAAGCGCAACGACGCTTAATAATAGAATTTTACTTAATTTCTTCATGTTTTGAAATTTAAAATGATAATTTGTGATTGAATATTCTTAGTTTATAATAATTTGTTATTCGTTTATAACTCTGTTTAATTCTTCCAGGTTAGCCTTTGCATCAGAATCATTTTCTGCGACTGCCTTGCCGAAATACTCACCGGCCTTGCTTAGATCGCCTTTGCGTGCATAAGCAACACCAAGATTGTTCCATACCTTTGGATTGTTCTCTATTCTGCTCATCCTTTCAATTGCAGCATCCATATTACCTCCCTCAATATCGGCTGAGGCTGAGTTTAGGATGGCAATGTCACTGTCGGGATAGTGACGAACGGCTATATCAAATACTTCTTTAAATTCGTTGCTTCCGGCTGGGTAGCTCTGGGCAACCATATACATCTCGTTGAGGCTTAGCAATCTTGGGTTTGTTTTGATTAACTCTCTTGCTTCGTCAACATCAAACGGACGAACGTTGTAGGCAACTACATATTCTGTCCTTCTTAGCGGAGGATAGAAATTGTTCAACAGGTTGCGATAGGTTTGTCCTCCCGATAGTTTCATCAGTTCTGCGTCTCTTGCATCAGGATTAGATACATTGTCGATGATATCAAGGATTGCCTGTCTGTCGGCAATTGATGATGATGCAACAGCTTCACGAAGTCCGTCCCAGTCTTCTCCGTGTCCGGTTACTGTAAATCGGTTACGCTCTATATTGAACTTGGTTACAAGATAGTCGGCAAATGAGTTGGCACGGTTCTGTGCAAGTGTTCTGTTGTGCGGCACAGAAGCTTCGGGTGAAGCGTATCCTGTAATAGCAAACTCGGTAATTTCGAAGTCGGGATTGTTACGGATTTCACTTACAACTCTGTCAACTTCTCTGAATTCAGCTGCGTTGCCTTTATAGTCACGTAGAAGTTCGTAACGATCAACTACGAAGTTGAACTTCGCTGTATGGCGGTCACTAAGTGTTTTAACCTCTGCTTCGGGAACTATATATGTAAGTTTATATGAGGGTAAGTAAACCTCGGGGATTATACGGGGCACAAGAGTGAAGAGCTCTTCGCCCTTATCGCAATTGGCACAACCTGTTACTGATTCTCTTAATACAAGTGACGCATCACGCATCCAGTCGGTTAAGGGAAGGTCTGTTGAGTATGAGATCCTCTGTGCAGCCTTGTTGTTTCTTCTAACAATTTCGTAGGGTGCTACATCAAATCCGGGATCGTTGTTTAAACGAAGGGCACGCTCTATTACTTTTGAGCGTTTCCTGCCTGCTACTACAACGGGGGAGAGTTCGGCCTCTGCTTCTCCGCTGTTGGATACCAAAACGGGAGTTAGGGTAATCATATCGTTGGAGCCTACTTTCATGTCATCCAGTACGATATCCATGGATACTGAAAGGCGGTCGCCCTGGCGCTCGGCAGATCTGTTTTCTATAGCTACTCCGCCTGTTTGTGAAAATACCAGCGGGGAAGCAACAATGAGTACTAAAAGTGTAAATATATTTCTTAGTTTCATATTCATCGGTTAGTTAAAAAAGTAAATCAATGAGATGACAGCCTTGGTGACTCCCCAATAGTCGTATTTTCCGTCTGAGACCTTGGTGCCGCAATCAGCGCATGGGTACTCATCATAATGGATTTTGGCATAGCCCGCACCAATACTGGTTTCTAGGTTCCAGCGGGGACTTAATATCCACTGATAGCCGTAGCTGATTCCACCTCCATAGAGATAGCCTTGGTAGCGACTGTCTTTGAAAGCTTCTAAGCGACCCACCGGTATATCCCAACCGCCTACGTTGAACTGTGCACCGTGTGCATGAATACCGAAGAAGTGGCCGTTAAATACATCGCAAGTCCACCAGCGAAACTCGGGTTGAATAAGCAGGTGCTTGGCTTTTTTGTTGTCTGAAAACTCAAACAGATTGAGACCGGCACCCAGCTCAAGGGTGGTCCGCTGACCGGTGGCAAACTCGAGCTGCAAGTTAGGTGTCGCAGTCGCATCATAAAGTAGGTTGTTTTTAATTGCTACTTTTTGAGCGGAGATTGTGAAGGTTGTGGCAAATAGTATTGTAATTGCCAGTAAGATTCTTCTTTTAACTTTATACATACTTTAAAACATTATAACATTATTGTTATGTTGGCTTTTAATTTTTGCAGAGATAGCGTAATTGAATGACGCTTTTATAAAATTGTAAACATATTTTTGTATCTTTGAATTGTGTTCTCTATAACGAAAGTGCCAAATTCTAATACTAATAACCTCTTTTATCTTTTGCCCAAAAAGGGCTTAATTGTTTTTTCAATTTCAGGACACAAAGTTGGCACTTCTTACATAAAATTTCAAAAAAAAATGATAAATAAACGATACTACATTAGTACATCATTTATACACAGCTTTGAATATGAGCCTTTTACGGAAACAAGCATTGAAAACATATCGTGGAAATTATCCACGATCGTCTTTTGATAGATAAAAACAATAGTTTAATGAAATGTATAAACAAAGGATTATATGACAAATTAGCAAGTTAAATAATCAGGAAATGCATTTGCATTTTTTAGACAACAGGCGAATCGCCTAATGTTTTTAAATAATGATAGAGATCTGTGTTAGGTGTTATACCAAGTTTCTTCCTTAGTCTCCCCTTCCTTGTTTGAACAGAACGGTGTTCGATATTTAGGATTTGCGCAATTTCTTTTGAAGAAAAGTTAAGATATATCAATACTGTAAAGAAATATTCTGTATTTGTAAGGTTTGGGTGTTTTGCATAAATATCACGTATATAATCAGGATATAATTCATTAAAGCGCATTATAAAGGAGTCGTCGTTATTTTTTGCTAACTTAATAACCTCTGCTGCAGCATCACTTAACTTAAACTCTAAGTCTTCAATTTTACTTTTATTTTCTTCAATATTCTTTTTGTTGTTCTTTTTCCATATCATGAAGACACTAATACCTATGAGTACAATTAAAGCAGTTATTATAATTACAGTAGTAAGCACCCTGTTGTACTCAGACCTGGACCGGCTCCTCTCTTCTTCAAGCATAGTATGCACAGCATTATCAAGCGCTGTGGTATTGGTAGAACTGAGCTCTCTTTCAAACTCATTCTTCTTTGTAAGGTAATAATGTGCCGAATCGGTAAGTCCTGTTTGTATGTATATATCAGATATTGACTGATATAATAAATTTGCACCTTGTTTGATTCCTGTCTCATCTAAATTTTGTAGTGCTGCATAATAATTATCAAGTGCAGTCTGATAGTTACCCTGCTTTGCCTCCAGCTCTCCCCTTCTGTGGTATATATAAGATGTGTAGGGGAACTTATATTTATCAGCCAGTATAAATGCCTGATCTAAATAATATGAAGCAGAATCATACTGCTCAATATTAATAAATTCTTTCCCATACTGTCCATAAAGATTTATTAAGTTTCTGTAAATGAATCCTTCATCGAGATCTGTGAGAAGAGATCGGTTTAAATCTAGATAATGAAAAGTTGAGTCGGGTATGTTTAAAATACTATAGATAGACGAAAGATTCTCGAAGGCCATGCTTTTAAAGTATGCCTTGTCGCTGCTTTCTTTTAAACGGTCTATTTGCGACAAACCTCTCTTGAACACACGTACAGCTGATTCATTAAGCCCTAACATTCCTAAAACTCTCCCCTGTATTCTGCTAACCTCTGAATAGAAGTGAGGATCTCTTTGTGTATATCTCTCATTTTCAGCAAGTGATAAATACTCAAGTGATTGATTATAATCTCCAATGCTTGACAATACTTGTGCTATATAAAAACTGCTGCGTGCAATTCCTTCTGAATAATTATGTTGATCGCTTATAGATTTTGCTTCTATTGCATACTCCATACTGGAGAGGATTTCAATATTAATGTACGACCTGTGTGATAGTTTGAGTAAGCTGTCTATTTTAGCAGTAGTAACTGCACTTGGTGATTTAGGGTAAACTAAAAATACTGATAATAGAAAATATATTAAAGTTAAATATCTATTCATGCTTCACTTATTGATTGGATATAATCTATTGTGTTTAATTAATTGTAGTATAGAGCGCTATACTCTCTAATTTCACAATTAAGACAAAATTAATAAATTTACTGATACCTAAGCATGCTTTGGGTGAAATATCTCAAGTGAAAGTCACACTATATCTATAAACAACGTCTATTAACTATTGATAATACTTATTATCACATATAAAGCAATAAAAAAGAAAAAGGTGCCAATAAATCGACACCATTTTCTCTGTCTTGCATTTTTACATGCAATAAACATCCATATAACACCTCAATTATTCTTAACTAAATTAGTTAAGTGCTACAAATATATATTGATTGCAATAGTTCACAACATTATTCTACTTACATAATATTACATATAACAGACAAAAGCTGCTACAACTGTTATGAATAGAGACTTTGAAAGGTACAATTATTAGAAAAAACAGATACTTTAATTAAATGAGTTCAGATAAAGCTCAAGACTATAACCGGCAGGAAGGTTTAGTTTCTTTCTTAAACGGTTTTTCTTTGTCTGAACTGTACGATGCTCAACAAATGTGTAGTTTGCTATTTCTTTAGATGAGAAATTAAGGAATATCATTGCACACAGCGTAAGATCTGTATTAGTTAAATCGGGGTGTTTCCTCAATAGACGCTCAGTTTTATCATGATACACTTCCTGAAATCTTTTCAGAAACATTACATCATTAGCTTTAGCAAGCTCCATAATCTCATCTAATGAGTCGTTTAGCCTCTTCTCTAAAAGTTTTGTCTGTTCCTTTTTCTTTTCTATCTCCTTTATAGACAGATCAAGTTTATTCTTAAGGATCAATGCTTCTTGCTCTTTCTTGTCTAACATCCTTTTGCGTAATATTCGCCATATAGCAATTACTACAAATATTAGAAGTAATACAGAAACTGAAACAATTGTGATAAGCTTGCGATTCTTATTTGCCTGAATCTTTTTTTCTTGATTTATAAAAACCTGTAAAGCACGCTCTACACTATTTTCTCTCTCCTGATTCAGCACATTCTCTATCTCATTTTGCTTCTGCCAATACACTTTAGCCGAATCAGTGAGTCCTGCTTTCTGGTATATTTCTGAAATTCTTTCATAGATTAACTTGTACTCACCTCTTATCTTTGTAGTTTCCAGATTATCCAGTGCATAATTATAATAGATTAATGCAGAGTCAGTGCTTTCTTTTTTTATCTGCATATCACCTAAGAACATATATGTACGCGAAAGATACGGATACCGGTACTTCTCAGCTAACTGAAGTGCATTGTCAAAATTTGTTTCTGCAAGCTCAAAATCTCCGGAAATGGAATGCAAATTACCAATAGTAGTATATAAATTAATCAGATTCCTGAATGTAAACGACTCATCCATTGACTCTAACAAATCTCGATTTAAATTCATATAGTAAAAAGCTGAGTCGGGCTTATTTATTCCATTATAAACAAAACTTAGATTCTCGTAGGTCAGACTCAGGCAATAATCACTATTTTGCCTGGGTTCAATCTGTTTTGATAATTCTATGCATTTATTAAATTCTTCTATTGATTTTCTATACAAGTTTATATAATAGAATATCTGACCCCTTATCCTGCTTATTTCAAACAATGTTAAAGGTTCACTATCAAGCGATTTATTTTCTTCTTCAATAAGATCGAGATATTCAAGCGATTTAGTATATTCTCCAAGGTAAAAAAGAGTTTGTGCAAGTGTAGTGTAAGCCTCAATAATTCCGTGAGAGTAGTCTATGTCCTGACTCATACTTAGTGCCAGATATGAGTTTTTAACGGCTGATTCTATATCTGCACCATATCTTTGTACCTCTACAACATCCAGAATACTGTCGATTTCTGCAATGATCCCGGCACGTGATTCATTAGCCGTCACTGAAGATGAGAGCAATAAAAAGAATATAAGCAGACACTTCACCATTATGTGTAGTTTGAAAGATTGTTGATTAATAGGATAAAGTTCTGTTGTTTTGTAGCACGGCAGGGAATCGAACCCTGATCTAAAGTTTAGGAAACTTCTATTCTATCCATTGAACTACCGCGCCCGTTAGCGTTACAAATGTAGCACATTTGAGGATATTTACAAAAAAAAGTAATTACGGCTGAATAAAAAACATTTTTACGGGTTAACTGTTTATTGATAACAGAATATGAACATTCCGCAAACAGAATAAGATTTTATTAGACATGAACAAAATTGCCATTTTATATGGAACTTCAGGAGGTAACGTTGAATCTGTGGCTAAACAGGTTCAGGATCTTTTTGAAGGTGAAGCAGATATATATAATGTACTAGATGTTTCTTTAAATGAGATTAAGGATTATCCTTATATGATTATTGGCACCTCTACAACAGGTATCGGTGATCTGCAAGACGACTGGGAAGGTTTTTTGCCAACATTTGCGCAATTAGATTTTACAGGAAAGAAAATTGCGATATTTGCATTAGGCGATAGTGCATCTTACTCAACAAGCTTTGCAGAATCTATGAAGGTTGTGTATGACGAGCTTTATGATAAAGTAGAGATTGTGGGGCAGGTTCCGGATGAGGGTTATACATACGACGACTCAACAGCGGTTGAGGATGGGGTGTGGATAGGTCTGCCAATTGATGAAGATAATGAGTATGACATGACTGAAGAACGTGTTGAAAAATGGGTTGAACTCTTAAAAAAAGAGTTTGCATAATATACACTAATTAAATCT
>CAZYNA010000002.1:0-6036 GCA_964648775.1 uncultured Proteiniphilum sp.
CTGGATAAAGTATCAGCTGAAGCAAAAAATTGTGAGCGACTTAGGATGAACTGCAACTTTCATGATAGCCCTGATTCTAAAGCGCAACGGCTATTGAATGCTTTAGAGCCTGGTACTATACTGCCAATTCACAGACACAGACATACTTCTGAGGATTATATTGTTTTGAGGGGGGCACTTAAAGTAAAGTTTTATAACGATAACAGGGAGCTTATATCAGAATTCATTCTTGATCCGAAGAGGAAGGTGTATGGGCTGCATATTTCAGCAGGGCAATGGCATACACTGGAGGTATTAGAGAGTGGCACGGTGATTTATGAAGTTAAAGATGGACCATACGCTCCGTTGGAAGAGGAGGATATTTTGGATTAGTTTATGTATAAATGAATAAATATTTGAAAGATATTGGAGTTTTATTTACTTATAAGTAAAATACATGTATCTTCGTACCATGTATTAATATGAAATTATTCAGGATTCAGAAAATAGATTCTTTAAGTGGTAATAAATGCTCTATATACTCAATATTGGACTGTAGAGATGAAACTAAAACGCTATTAGATCTATTTATTGATGAAAATATAAGTTTATTTAAAAGTGAAACAAAAGAGTTGGTAACTCGTTTAAGAACTATTGGCAACTTAACAGGAGCTCGTGTTCAATTTTTTAAAAATAATGAGGGAATTCCTGGAGATGGAGTTTGTGCATTATTTGATATGGATGATAGCAACTTGAGGCTTTATTGTATTCGTTATGGCATGCAACTGATTATTGTGGGTGGAGGAGGTTATAAACCCAAAGGGATTAGAACACTTCAGGAGGATGAGAAATTGAAATATGAAAATTACTTTTTACGTAAAGTGTCTCAATTGATTACAAATCGAATAAAAGATAAAGAAATTGAGTTTATAAATGATGGATTGGACTTTGATGGAAATCTAACATTTAGTAATGAAGATTTTGAGTAGATATGGAAAAAAATGAAAATAAACAGAAAAGTTCTATTGATAGTCTTTTGGATAAAATAACACCGGAGCAACAGGCAAGGACTGACAATAGGATGATGTTGGCCGTCTCTATTGCTGATGCTATGGAGGAAAAAGGATGGAACAACAAGCGTTTGATGGAGGCTCTTGGAAAAAAGAATCCTTCTGAGATTACCAGATGGTTGAGCGGAACTCATAACTTTACTATTGATACATTAACAGACCTTGGACGTGTCTTGGACAAAGACTTTCTTAATTTAAATAGCAGAAAAGGACAAGAGATACAGTTAACTAATTTGACAGTTTATTCTTTCTCAGGGGTAAGTATACATGAACCTACTCTTGCAAATGACCCAAATGTAGCATATGAATATAAATATTTAAAAAAAGGAATAGAGCTAATTAATACCTCTAATTATGAAATTGGATGAATTGAGAATACAGATAAGTAATATTGATATAATAGAGTTTTCATTTAAAAACCCAAAAAGAGACTTTCCTATACATAGTCCTTTTAGGTTTGATCTTGAGGGTGCTTTAAATGTAAATGCTGAAGAAGAAAGGGTTATCGTAAATTCAAAGTATAAAATATACTTTGATAATGAAACTGAGTGTATAGCTAATGCTGAGATTGCTTGTACATATCAAATTGCAAATTTGAGTCGGGTGATTAGTGAAAATGAAAATGAAATATTGCCCAAGGAGTTTATAAATATGTTGAATTCCATTTCTGTTTCCACATGTAGAGGAGTACTGTTTACTCTATTCAGGGGAACTAAGCTTCATTCTGTAATTCTTCCAATAATTAATACCTCCGGTTCCGCATAGATTGCGATGAACCGCTGTTGCCTGTAGATCTGATGTTTGTTTTTCGGTTTTGATTTCGGGAGGACTCTATAATTTGTAACGAAGAAGCTGTATCTCCCTCTTTAATCATATTTTCAAAATCAATTAGTTCTTGTTCGACCTTGTCTTGTTCTTCTTTATCATCTCCAATCGTTGAGGTGTATGTCTTGTAAATTTCCCCATCGTATTTTCTTGTTCTGAAGAAATCATCTATTGTTCCTCTTATACTGTTGTTTTGTGATGAGAGCATTACCGGTATTTGACGTGTGTAAGGCTCTATTTCTGAATATGGTATCCAGAAGAGGGGATAGCGGGTTGTGCCTTCGTAGTTGCTGAACCGGTGCATTATTGGGCATATTGCGATGGGTAGTACTCTGAAACTTGAGGTGGGGGTATCGAAATAGTAGACCTCTTTCAGGTAGTATCCCTGCACATCGTTTGAGGGTATTTCGTCGTCTTGTATATCGAATCGCTCTTTTATTTCTGTGAGGTTTATAAGGTATTCGTCTGTGAATAGTTCTTGCCCGTCGATATATTCATATGCTTTTATCTCGTTGTTTTGAAGCAGATTGAATATGGTTGAGAAGTTTTTGAGCGGTGAATTGGCTGGTTTGGAGAGATCGAGGTAACGGTAAATTACTCTCGACCAGCGGGAGTTGTTGAGTATTTCGTTTAGTTGCAGATCTGAGTTGGTTGTGCTATTATTTCTCTGTAGTACAGTGCTTTTTGATTCGGCTCGTTGTCTTTGCTCAATCCTTTCTCTTGCTGTGGATTGGGGGTAAATTAATTGTACTGATATCGTGAGAATTATGGAGATTAATATTGTTTTCATAATTGCTTATTGTGAATGAGAGTGTAATCAATTTATTCTGACTTCCATGACGGCTATTTCACGTTCGCTGCCATCGGGACCGGTTGCTTTTACTCCCGAAATATAGAAGTAGCTTCCGCGGGGGATTCGGCTAATCTGGTTTTTTTGCCGCTCTGAGAAACGGTTGCCGTTGGAGACTTCGGGTATGGCATTCCCCATTGAGTCGAAGAACACAGTTCGGAAGCTTAAAACTTTAAAGGGGATATTTAGTATGCCGTCGTCAATTGCTGCTTCTATTCCGTTAGCATTCATCAGTATGGATTTTGATATGTTTCCTCCTTTATACATTGAAGGGTTTCCGCTTGCATCTGCATAAGTGATATATGGCGTGGGATCGGGGAGGGCGCGTACCCTGAACTGATGGGTTGCCATTTGTCTGATTGCGCCTCCTCTTGTTTGTGCAGAAACGCTTATTGTTGCATCTTGACCAATTGCGTTGGGACGTGCAATCCACATGTTTCCTCTGCGTGACAGGGTTCCGTTAGTCATGCTTGCAGTAATGTCTTGCGGTGCGAAACCGGGTACGGAGATGCTTATCTCATTGTCGATTCCGGCATAGAGTACGTTCATGAGGGTGGGGGCGATAGTGGCTGTGGGTTCTATTACTGTGTAGCTGCTCTCGAAATTGCGTGTGGTTGTTAATCCATCGCTACTGCTCATTTCTATATGTCCATACAAGGGGAAGGTTCCGGCAGTATGGGCGGGGAGCGTGAATGTTCCGTTTGCGTCTGTGGAGGGGGTATTGCCGTTGAGGAATAGAACGGGACTTTTGGTTGTGTCTTCGGCGGTTAGTACTACTCGTGCTCTGTATTCTCCTCCTTGAACTACTATTTCTGACTCGGGGATTACGTATGCATTGAGTTGGTTTACACGGAAATCGCCAATATCAATGTTGTTTAAAATGTTTTCGAGTGCTTCGCCCTCTGCTGTGAGCAGATCGTTTTCTATTTTTGTGAGAATGGTGATGGCTGCTGCAAGTGGCATATTCTCGAACCGGGTGGCTTCCCAACTTTTATTGTCTGAGTCTTGTGTGTTCAGGTTTCTTTTGATTATATCTTTGCGATCGGGGTCTAATACGTGTTGAGTGACCTTTTCCCGATAATTGTCGATTTTGTTTTTTAGGTTTTTTCCTTCTCCTCCAACGGGCGACAGCATAACAATGGATGCTGCATCGAGGTTGTCTTTCTTCTTTATATTATTGATATCGGCTTTCCTGCCATCGGCTTCACGAACCATTTTGTATTTAAGATTGTGAATATATGAGGTAAGTGAATCGGTCATGCTTCTCACTTCTAATCCCTTTTGGTACCACTCGCCTGCTTTTTCGGGATTTTGACCGGCGTATTGTGATAGTTCTTCCATTATGAGATTGTTCCTGTCGGACATTGTATTTGATGAGTCGCGCAAGCTTTTATCGACCAGCCCAAAGCCGTCCAGCACTTCTGCCGACACGTTGAGTGCCAGCATGGCAATGAAAACCAGGTACATGAGGTTTATCATTTTTTGTCGTGGAGAATTGGGACTATTTACTGCCATTGCTGTTTTGTTTATTTTTCTCTGTTTGCTGACATTGCCTGAAGAATACGTGAATATATATCATTGAGTTCTTTGAGTTGTTGTGCCATTTTCTCTGTTTCATCCTTCAAATTTTCCATTTGTTTTGAATACTCTTCTGTTTGGCTTGAGAGATTGGTGCTGCCAGTTGGTTGAGGAGAGATTTTGTTTATGCTTGTGTTTTGAAAGTGATGTTCGAGGTTAACGTGCTGCTCGTTGGGTTTATCGGATGTGAGGGCAGGGAATATCTTGTCCCAGTTATAGTCGCGTATGGGTGTATCGAACGCTGATAGGGTGAAAACAATTACTTCTGTTATCATCCCTATAAAAAGTAGCTCGTTGCCAAATGGGAAATGGAGCAGTTTGAACATTGCTCCAAGTATTACTATTGCTGCTCCGATGCTGTATGCGAAGTTGATGAAACGTTTGCCTCGCTCGGTCTGGAGGTATTTCTCAAGTTTATTTCTATATCTTTTATATGCATTCATATTTTAGTTGTTTGTTGGTTTAAAACCATATTTTACCTATTGCCGGGAATTTGAGTACGTACGCAGCGGAAACCAATGTAGGAGCGACTTCTGTTTTGATATTCTGTATCTCTCATATCGGACCGGATGAAGGTGGCGTTGTCTTTCCATGAGCCGCCTTTTATTACTTTCCTTTTTAAATAATCGGGATCATCGGGTGAGGCGCTGTAGCTGAATTCGGGATTGATATTTCCCATTAGCTCATTGCCCGATTCGCTGTAGGCGGTTGAGGTCCATTCTGCTACGTTGCCGGCCATGTCGTAGAGACCGATATCGTTTGGCCTGAAACTTCTGACTTTGGCGGTAATTAAAAAATTGTCGGCTGCATATCCTCCTTCGCCGGGACTGAAATTTGCCTGATAGCAGTCAATATCGGACGGTAGACAATCTGCTCCCCAGGGGTATTTATTTTCTGAATTACCGCTTCGGGCTGCCAGCTCCCATTCGGCTTCGGTGGGGAGGCGATATCTTTCTATCTGTATTCCTTCTCTGTTTATATTTCTTCTTAAAAACATTGTGCGCCATTCACAAAAGGCGGTGGCTTGCTCCCACGATACCCCTACAACGGGGTGGTGTGCATAGGCGGGGTGGGAGAAGTAGTTGCGCATGTAGATTTCGTTATTGCTGTTTGGGAAGTCGTTGACCCAACAGGTTGTGTCGGGGTAAATATTAACTATATAGGTATGAACGAAATCGTAGTGACCGGTTTGAGGGCGGGTTATTGTTTCGTTTATAATTCTTCCGTCGGGTGTTACATAGGCGGTGTCTTTAGATATCATTGGGGGGTGCTGTCTTTTAGCTGCTTCGGCGGCATCATACCATTCGTAGCGGAAGTTTAGCTGACTTGCATCGAGCATTTTCTCTCCGGTGATTGGATGGGTTATATACAAACTGTTGATTGTTGCCTCTTCCTCTTCAGTATTGCGGGTCCAGGGGATTGGTATCGACCAGTCGAGGTGGGGTGTAACAGGATCACCATAGATGTCTTCGGTTATTTTATAAAAGTCATCGCCTGCATATGCCGGGTCTGCCATTCGCTCGCGTATAATGGAATCGCGTACCCAATATACAAATTGCTTGTACTGAGAGTTTGTAATCTCAGTCTCATCCATCCAGAAGTTTTCTACTGAAACTCCCCGGGTTGGGATATTTATTCTCCATAGGGAGTCTATTTCACCGGGCCCCATGGTGTAGGCTCCGCGTGTTACCAGAACCATGTTGTATGGAGTTGGTTCATCCCAGACTTTGCCGG
>CAZYNA010000002.1:6136-68471 GCA_964648775.1 uncultured Proteiniphilum sp.
GATATCCACGATGCACCTCCTGAGAGTTTTTTGTTGTACTCCACTCTGAGAGTTGTTTGAGCAATAGACTGGCTGCTACTGGCATATATACTCACCATTGGTTGTATTTCTAACGAATTATTTGGCTTGATATTGTATGCGGTCATGAAATTTAATGTTCGGGGGATTAATGATTGGGCCGAATCTGTATCTGTGATATAAAATCTGGCTTGATTGATGTGCATTAGAGAGACTCCGGCATAAAACCTGTTGCTTGTCCAGGAAATACCTGTACTGAAATCTGCTACCTGCTTTTCTGTTGTATTTGCATGTATTATGACCTGATTGGTTTGTAGTGAGTCGGTGTTTGTCGTTATTGATCCTGCATCAAAATTAAGATCATAAATTCCGGCCTGAATTCCGATGTTTAAGAAACCATTGCCAATCTTTTTCTTAAAACTATACTGTGCAGTAAGTTGTGTGTTTTTTAGTGAGCCGATATTGTTAGTATGAAAAGTTATTCCTGCCCCATGTTGGTGGTTCATAAATTGAAAAGGCATATTTGCATTAATCACAATTTGTTGAGGTGAATTGCTTATACCGGCCCATTGGTATCGATAAAGTGCGGTTGTTTTTATATAGTTTGCTGATCCTGCAAAAGAGGGGTTGAAGTATTCCTTTACTTCCCAATATTGACTAAAGGGTGCTTCCCACTGTGCGTGCATTTTTGTTATTACAGACAGCAGGAGAATTATTACAAATAAAAATCGCCGTTTCTCCATTATTATTATAACAGAAAAACGGCGGAAAAATTGTATTTAATTTGTTTAGTTTCTTATTTGAGCGTTTCCGGTTTTACTTTCATAAAGCGTAGCATGCCAAGCATCCACTTTGGAAGTGTTTTAGCAGGATCACGCTTCTTAAGATCGAGATAAAGATTTAGTTTCTTCATCAGCGGAATTTTGTGAGCTTCAACCAGTTCAATTAATGTGCCGTCGGGGTCTTCAATGTAGGCAAACTGACCGGCTGCCTCACCCATGTCGAACGATTCTCCTTCTTTGAAGTTCTGTGAGCTGTCGACAGTGAAAGGATAGCCCATTTCTTCGCACTTTTTACGGAGTGCATCAGTGTTGCGGATATCAAAGCATATTTGAATGAAGCCCGGATCTCCCCAATATCGACCTTCATATATTTTGCGGGGGGTACGTTCAAGCGGTTGCACAAGTTCTATAAACGATTTACCGAATAATTCACTGAAGCTGCCCTGACGTGGTTTGCTGTGTGACAGTATGCGGCGACGGAATTTACCGTCTCCTGAAGGAAGTGCTTTCAGATCGGCGAACGTGCCGGTTTCGTCAGCCACAATTACATCATATCCGAGTATGTTTCTGTATATTGGCATTGCTTTTTCAATGTCTGTAACACCAATCATTGCACCTGCAATACCACCGGTGAGTCTGCCTTCATCTCTGTAAACAGTGGGTTCGTGCACTATCTGGAAGAAGTTGCCGAACGGGTCTTTCATGAAAAAGGTTTTATTGCCGTCAATGCTTTGTTGGGGCTCTCCAAGCAGATGTACATTTGGTTTATTGCTGAAATGTTCATATGTTTTCTGAACATCGCGACTCTTTATCTTGGCCGCAAATACACCAAGATCGCCTGCCTGTATTTCAAAATCTATGGGTTTGGGCTTCCTTTCTGAGTATTGCCATATCTCAAAACCTCCACCTCCTTGCATGTTGAGTGCAATTGCAGCACGACGTTTCTGAGGTTTCCCTCCTGTGTAGGGTAGCATAAGTTCGGCTACCTTATCGTCTTCAAGGATACGGATATCCATGTTGAATACATCGATGTAGTATTTCCACGCTTCTGCGAAGTTCTCAACTCCAATTCCTATTTGTTGAATTCCGGATATTATATAGTTTTCTTTCATATATCTGTTCCCAACAGGGATTTTAGTTTTACGTTGCACTTACTTTCCTAACCATCTTTCTGGCAAGAGCAGGGCAGAATCTCTTAATATATACCATTATGAGTTCTTTTCCGCCTACCAACACTTCAGGTTTGCGCTTGTTTATGGCTTTAACAATTTTCTTAGCAGCTTTTTCGGCAGACATGCCGGTGTTCTGGCCTTCATCCATTTTGGCATGTTTACGGCCATCTGCCTCTAATGCGTTGTAGGAGATGTTGGTTTTTATTCTGCCGGGACAGACCATAACTACACGAATATTGTTGTCATAATACTCTGCATGTACCGTTTCGAAGAAACCATAAACAGCAAACTTTGAGGATGCGTATGCCGATCGGAGGGGGAATCCGAACTTGCCGGATATACTACTTGTAACAGCAATTGTTCCGATGCCGTTTTCAATCATTTTTGGTAATAATCGCTTTGTTATTTTTACCGGAGCAAAGAAGTTGACGTCCATAATTTTCTCATCAACCTTGAATGAGGTGTCGAGTGTTTTGGAGCGCTGACTAATTCCGGCATTTAGAAAAACGGTGTCTATTTTACCAAACGCGGCAATTGCTTTGTCGGTTAAACTATCGATGTTTTCAAGATCGGATAAATCGTAGGGAAGAATTTCGCATTTTGAACCGAGACTGATACATTTTTCCCGTACTTCCTTAAGCTTATCCTCACGGGTAGCGGTTAGAATTAGATTGGCTTTCTCTTTTGCAAAGAGGTAAGCACAGGCTTCGCCAATTCCTGACGAAGCGCCTGTAATCCAAATAGTTTTATTGTTCTGCATTTTTTATTCTCTCAATACATCTTCCCACAGCTCTTCACGAAAATCGTTAATGGAGTGGGGTTCGCAATCTTCTACATTACTAACATTCTGAGTTGTGTAGATCATCTGCTCAAGAAACAAAGGAGCTCTGTTCGGTCCTTCACCAATGTTAATTAGAACCGTTTCGCCATCTTTTATCTGATTCTTTTTGAGTGCAATAAAAAAGCCAGCCAGACAAACGGCTGATGCCGGTCCGGGTATAACTTTTTGCTCGTATGCAATTAGCTTACCTATTGGAAGAAGTTTACTTTCATGCATTCTCATGAAAGTTCCTCCCGATTCTTTAACAAGCTTGGCTATGATAGGATAAGATGCAGGATCGCCTGTTGCGAGTGTAGGTACATCAGTTTGCGGATTTTCAATAACAGGGTATTTTTTCTCGAAACCTTCGGGAAACCCATCTGCTTCTGCTTTTTCCCATGCGCGAACCATTGGATCGCAATGATCTGTTTGTACAAGAAGGAACCGCGGGTTTTTTAGTTCGGGATATATATGCTTAATTTCACGAACTCCTTTATCGATAGCAATTGGACCGGTTCCACCGCTTACTGCCTGAATATATACATCAGGAAATTTATCCATTTGCCGAAGCCATTCAAACACCATTGTTTTTTTAGCTTCAACCCTTATTGGGTCTATATTGCCTGTTGACATAGGTATCTTGTGAACTTTAGCATATCCTGCAGCAATCTCTTTAGCTTTGGCATAATCGCCCATAACTCTGAAAACCTGCTGACCATAGGAACTTATGGTGGCTTCAGATGTTTTGATTGCATCTTCAGGCATGAATACCGAACAGTTAACACCTGCCATAGAAAGATATTTTGCATAAGCAGTAGCGGTATTTCCGGTTGATGCAACGCAATACTGGTCGATTCCTATCTCATTGAACAGGCTTGCTGCCAATGATGCTGCGGTGTCTTTGAAAGTGCCTGTACCGCCGTTTAAATCGTTTCGGTACACGTTTACTTTTATATCAATGTTATATTCCCTTTTAGCGTACTCTTCGAGAAAAGTCCATTGTTCAACCGGAATTGCTCCTTCTCCTAAAGAAACTATATGTCTTCTGCGTAGCAGTGGCAGAAATGGAAAGTATTTCCAGAAGCTGTCAGGGTTGCGTTTAGCAACTCTGTGTAATCTTTGGTATCTTCTGTTATACCATACCTCTGAGTGTTTACTCCCACAATTAGGGCATTGTTGATTTTGTTCAAACCAGGTCCAGAAATTGGGCGTTTCATGTCCACACCCTGTACAAGTTAGTTTATACTTGTACTGAACTTTTACACGAAGCATAATTTTAGTCTTATGAGTGGAAAATTCTCCACTCTGTTAATATGATTATGTCGTTAAGATTGAGACATGGACTGCATCTCTTCAGATTTGTACATCCCGGCCTCCAGTTTAACTTTAATTTTCTTGAATACCTCAATTGTTTCCTGCACTTCTTTTGAAGTGTGTGATGCTGTAGGGATTAATCTTAGCATTAAAACATCTTTCGGAACAACGGGGTATGCTACTATTGAACAGAATACACTGTGATTTTCGCGAAGATCTACAACAACATTGGTTCCTTCTGCTACATTTCCTTTAACATAAACAGGAGTTACCGGAGATTCTGTATTACCAATATTAAAACCTTCCGCTATAAGTCCCGACTGGAGTTCTTTAGCAACTTTCCATAGGTTATCTTTATGCTCAGGTTGAGTCTGGAGCAGCTCAAGACGCTTTAATGCTCCGATAACCATTGGCATAGGCAGTGATTTTGCGAAGATTTGTGAGCGCATATTATATTTAAGAGAATCTACAATTGCTTTGTCTGAAGCAACAAAAGCTCCAATACCTGCCATAGCTTTGGCAAATGTTGCAAAATATATGTCAATCTCATCCATTAGTCCGAAATGCTCACTTGCACCTGCACCAGTTTCACCCATAGTACCAAAACCGTGAGCATCATCAATCATAATGCGGAAATCATATTTCTCTCTCAGCTTTACAATTCCGGGCAAATCACCAAGATCGCCCGACATTCCGAATACACCTTCCGTTATTAAGAGTATACCTCCGCCTGTTTCGTTTGCCTTACGGGTTGCAAAACCAAGCATTTTGTCGCATCGCTCCATATCGTTGTGAGGGAATACGAAGCTCTTTCCTCCTTTTGCTTTGTGTAGAAAGATTCCGTCCATGATGCAGGCGTGCGACTCAGAGTCGTATACGATAACATCATTACGTGTAACTAATGAATCTATTATAGAAACCATTCCCTGATAACCATAGTTAAGCAGGTATGCTGATTCCTTTTTCTCGAATTTAGCAAGTTTTTCTTCCAGCTCTTTATGATATTTTGTTTGGCCCGACATCATGCGCGCTCCCATTGGATAAGCCATACCCCAGTCAGCTGCTGCCTGTGCATCAACTTCCCTAACTTCGGGATGGTTGGCGAGCCCCAGGTAATTATTTAAACTCCAGGTTATAACTTCTTTGCCCCTGAATTTCATTCTTGGACCAATTTCTCCCTCAAGCTCGGGGAACATAAAATAACCTTCCGCTTTTTTACGATATTGCTCAAGCGGGCCTTCGACATTTTTCAGTCTGTCAAAAATATCTGTCATGACAAATTTTATATGATGTTAATGATTTTCTATCAGTTAGAATGATTTTCCAATAAAGAACAAAAATAGCAATTTAATTTGATTATCAGTCATTTTTCTTTATTTCCACGAAATCAGCATCTTCAACTTCACTCGATTCGAATCTTTTTTTCTGATATTCTATGATTCTATCTTCCTGAGTTTGGGGTTGGTTAGCCTTTTTGTTCTGAGTGCGATTGTATGTTTTTGTTCTTTTTGATTTATTTCCAACAGCAAGGTATGTTATTAAAGATTTTAATAACAGATATATAGCTACAAAGAATAAAAGAAATTTAATTATAAATCCCATATTTGGTAGAAAAAATATTTAAAAGTAAAGATACAATGAATCATCCAAACCCTTTCAATCTGTTTGAATTATTTAACGCTTTGATGTTTTTTACCGGGCGTTAATAGAGATATTATAATATATGCAATAATCGACCAGGCAATACCGGTTATCCCCAATAAAAAGATAAATACCAAGAACAGCAAAATAATTAATATCTGTCGTTCATTACCTCTTACACCTAACTTTTTTATTTTTAACGAAAACATAGGTATATCCGAAACCATTAATATAGACATTACAAATACTAAGGCTATATTTATATATAAAACCAACTCGCTGGGAGCGGTTAATGAATATATTCCATAGCAGTAGCTAACCCAAAACATTCCGTTTGCCGGTGTTGGTAATCCCAGAAAAGAATCTGTTTGTCTGTCATCATTATTGAATTTAGCAAGTCGGTAAGCAGAAAAAACAGGTATTATAAAGGCAATGTATGGGATATATAATTTAATTGGTTCAAGAAATGCCGGCATAATTGTGTGGTTTTGCAGCAGTATAAAGAGTGAGGTAGCCGGGGCAACTCCAAAACTTACAACATCAGCCAAAGAATCTAAATCTTTGCCAATATCAGAATATGAGTTTAGTGATCTTGCTGCAAAACCATCTAAAAAATCAAACAGAGCAGCTATTATCACCCATACAACAACAGCCTTGAAATTCGACTGAAAAGCCATTGTAATAGCTACTGTACCGGAGAATAGGTTAAGTAGTGTAATAATATTTGGAATATGCTTTTTCATGTCTGCCTACTTTAAATCTGCACTTTTTGAAACTTTAGTTAGTCGCGCAAGGAACGTATCGTTTGCTCTTACATGTTCTCCAATACTTACCATTATTTCACAGTTAACCGGAAGATAAACATCCATCCTTGAGCCAAGTTTAATAAAGCCCAGCGGAGAGCCTATATGCACTTCATCTCCCTCGTTTATATATGTTATAACTCTTCTTGCAACAGCTCCTGCTATTTGCTTTGTTAGAATTGTGCCATGTTTAGGAGTTTCAATTAATATGTTTGAGTGCTCGTTTTCAGTACTTGATTTTGGAAGATAAGCAGCATGAAAATTACCTTCTACATGAGAGAAATGAATTACTTTTCCTGTTACCGGAACCCAGTTTGAATGAGCATTGAAAAATGACATAAAAATTGAGACCTTTATACGATCTTCATTAAAGAATTTCTTTTCAAATACCTTTTCTATGGCAACTATCTTACCGTCGGTCGGACTATTTACTAAACCATGCAGATCACCCTTATAAACTCTTTCAGGTTTCCTGTAAAAGTTTGCCGACATAGCAAAAAGGGTAACAGATATAACAAGAACTATAAAAGCTAATATATTTGGCGTAAAATAAAACACAACAATATTTATCAATAGCAAAATGATAAATATCTTAATTAATGGCGATTTCCCTTCTTTGTGTATTTTCATAATGATTAATTAACGTTGAAGTGTTGTTGCTGAAATGTTGAATCAATTTTATCGGGCAAACTCCGAAAGATACTATCAGACTTGCTCTCAATTTCTTTTCTGTAATTCTCAGGGATATAATCTTCAAGAAACTCCTTATTGAGATAGGGAACTATTGCAGGTACAACTGCTTCTACACGCTCAAAGAAAAAGGAGTCTTCTTTAATTTCTTCTTTTATAATGGAGCCTTTTGTGTCGAGCATTAGTACTAAATTTAGGACAATACTTAAAAATACCATCATTGTTGCTACTGCTACAATGCTACCTAATATACGGTTAAAGAAACTAAGAAAAATTACATTAATAAGCTTCTGAAGTAAGGTTCCTGCTAATGATATTACAGCTGAAATTGCTCCGAATGCTATTACAAATGATAATACGCCGGAAATAGCGGGTGATAGATTTAACGTGTCATTTATCCAGGGGAGTATTTTAGCAGCTAGGCTACCACCAAAAATGGCTGCCAATACTATAGATGCTAATAAAACGAGTTGATTAATAAGCCCTTTTTTATAACCTTTTATAAAGGCTATAAAGAGTAGTACAATTATAGCTAAATCAAACCAGTTCATAGTAATATTTAAAGTTTAATATTAGTAGCTTCAATATTCTCATTAAGAAAAAAAGATGCCTGCTGATTAAATCTCTCTGCTGAATCTGTTGTATAATAAAGAACTTTTCCACCTTTAGAACACTTTAATTCCATCTCAGGGTGCCTGCGAAGATAATCTTTAAGGCTATCTGCAACTCTGCCACCTTGAGATATTGCAGTTACGGTTTGTGGCAGATATTGATTTATTTTGTCAATTAAGAGCGGATAATGGGTACATCCAAGAATTATTGTATCTATTAAAGGATCTCTGTTTAGAAGACGGTCTATATGTTGTTTAACAAAATAATCTGCTCCGTCTTTGTCATATTCTCTGTTCTCCACTAGTGGCACCCACATAGGGCAAGCCTCTCCGGTTACAGTAATGTGAGGATGTAATTTAGCTATCTCTGTTTCGTATGATTTGGATTGAATGGTACCCTCTGTTCCCATAATACCAATATGAGCAGTTTTCGAGATATCACCAACAAATTCTGCTGTAGGTCTAATTACACCAAGAACTCTTCTTCTTGAATCTATTTTGGGAAGATCAACTTGTTGTATTGTGCGTAATGCTTTGGCTGAAGCAGTATTGCAGGCAAGAACCACTAAATGGCATCCATTTTTAAAAAACCATTTAACAGCCTCGAGTGTAAACTCATACACCCTTTCAAAGGAGCGACTACCATATGGAGCACGTGCATTGTCTCCAAGATAAATGTAATCATATTCAGGCATTAATGACTTAATCTCCGATAAAACAGTAAGTCCACCATACCCAGAATCAAATACTCCTATTGCGCCGGAATTAGAGACATCATTCATTTTCACTTAAGTGAGAACTGATCTGATTATCTGATACCCAGTTTTTGCTTTACATAAGGATTGGCATCAATTGCGTCTGGAGAAATAAAAGCAATACCAGGGTCTGCCAAATCATATATCACGGTAAAATTCTGTTCAATACCAACTGTGCGAACTGCATTGTTTATGTGCTCTTTAAGTGGTTCAAGCATCTCTTTCTCCTGCTGTTCTATGTCTTTTTGAGCCAACTCCATAAAATCCTGCATCCTATTCTCCAACTCGGTTAGTTCCTGCATTCTGCGAAGTTTAATATTTTCGGCTAAAGAGGCTTGATAAGTAATATAATCAGAATACTTTTTGTTGTATTCGTTTTGCATCAGTTCCAACTCGCTCTTGTAGTTTTCACTAAGAGAGATTAGCTGCTGTGTTGCTCTTTCCCTTTCAGGATAGGCTTTGAGAATCTCTGTCGTATTAATATATGCAACTCTTACCTGAGTTAATCCCTGTGCAAATGACTGAGCACTAATCAATACAATAAACAGACTCAGACTCAATACTTTTATTCTTGTCATAATAATCTATTTTATGAATTGTAAAATTTCAGATTAGAGAGGTAAATTATAATGTTTTCTTAACCTCAATTTCTTCGTAGGCTTCAATGACATCACCTACTTTTATATCATTAAAATTATGGATTGTCACACCGCATTCATATCCGGAAGAAACCTCCTTTACGTCATCCTTGAATCGTTTGAGCGAATCAAGTTCACCTGTAAAGACAACAATTCCGTCTCGAATCAGCCTTATATTGCTTGAGCGTTTAATTTTTCCGTCACGAACAATACAGCCAGCTACGGCACCAACTTTAGATACTTTAAATACTTCCAGAACTTCAACGTTACCGGTTATCTCTTCTTTAATGTCAGGTGATAACATACCCTCCATTGCAGCTGTAACCTCTTCTATTGCATCGTAAATAATTGAATATAGTCTGATGTCAACTCCCTCTTTTTCTGCTTCCTTACGCGCACCAAGTGACGGGCGTACCTGGAATCCTATAATAATACCGTCTGAAGCGGCTGCCAGAGTAACATCTGATTCGGATATCTGACCTACAGCCTTGTGTATTACATTTACCTGAATTTCATCAGTTGAAAGACGTATAAGTGAATCGGACAGAGCTTCTACTGAGCCGTCTACGTCACCTTTAACTATTATATTAAGCTGCTGGAAGTTTCCAATAGCAATTCGTCTTCCAATATCATCGAGAGTAAGCATTTTCTGAGTACGCATCGACTGCTCACGTTGCAGTTGTTCTCGTCTGCTAGCAATTGAGCGGGCTTCCTGTTCAGTTTCCATAACGTTGAACATATCTCCTGCCTGTGGAGCTCCATTAAGTCCAAGTATTAATGCCGGCTCTGCAGGTCCTGCCTCTTCAATTCTCTGATTACGTTCGTTAAACATTGCCTTTATACGGCCAAAATAAGAACCGGCCAAAACAATATCTCCCTGTCGTAAAGTACCATTTTCCACAAGAACTGTTGAGATATAACCTCGTCCTTTATCCAGCTCCGACTCAATAATTGAACCAGATGCGTTTCTGTTCGGGTTAGCTTTCAGCTCTAACATATCGGCTTCAAGAAGCACTTTTTCCAGCAGTTCTCTTATCCCGATACCTTTTTTAGCTGAAATATCCTGCGATTGGTATTTACCTCCCCAGTCTTCAACAAGATAATTCATTTCGGCTAATTTCTCTTTTATCTTTTCAGGATTTGCTCCTTGTTTATCAACCTTGTTAATTGCAAAAACAATCGGAACACCTGCAGCGCCTGCGTGATTAATAGCTTCAACAGTTTGAGGCATCACATTGTCATCAGCAGCAATTATTATAATTGCAACGTCAGTTACTTTAGCTCCTCTTGCACGCATAGCTGTAAATGCCTCGTGACCCGGTGTATCCAGAAATGTAATTTTTCTTCCGCTTGGGAGCTCTACATTGTAAGCTCCGATGTGCTGAGTAATTCCTCCGGCTTCACCTGCAATAACGTTTGTGCTTCTTATACTGTCAAGCAGAGAGGTTTTACCGTGGTCAACGTGTCCCATAACGGTAACAATAGGAGAGCGCGAAACTAAATCTTCCGGAGCATCTTCAACTTCTGCAATAGCTTCAATAACATCAGCACTTACATATTCAGTCTTAAAGCCATACTCCTCTGCAACAAGATTGATAATCTCAGCGTCAAGTCGCTGATTTATAGCAACCATAACGCCCAAGCTCATACAAGTTGATATGACATCAGTAACAGGAACATCCATCATATTAGCCAAATCATTTGCAGTAACAAACTCTGTCAGTTGCAATGTGCGGCTTTTCTTCTCTTGTCTTTTTTGTTCCTCCCTTTGCCTTGTAGCACTAGCTTCACGCTTTTCGCGTCTGTATCTTGCACCACCTTTTTTACCTCTTTTTTCAGTAAGTCGCGCAAGTGTTTCTTTTATTTGCTTTTGAACATCCTCGTCACTTACTTCTGCTTTTATAGGTTTCTTTATAGCAGTTTTTCTGTCACCTCTTTGTGTCTGATTGTAGCTTGCAGGTTTATCTATATTAACCTTGCTTGAGCGGATACGTCTGCGTTTTTTCTTCTTGCTGTCATCTGTAGCATCTTCAGCTTTGGTATGCCCCTTCTTTTCATCAATTGCCTCTTTCTTCAGAAGTTTTACATTTTCCTCTTTCAACTTCTTGCCGTCGAGACTTTTCTGTTCA
Source organism: uncultured Proteiniphilum sp. (assembly GCA_964648775.1). Classification (GTDB taxonomy): domain Bacteria; phylum Bacteroidota; class Bacteroidia; order Bacteroidales; family Dysgonomonadaceae; genus Proteiniphilum. Next base: position 17,510 of record CAZYNA010000002.1, read on the forward strand.
CGCTCCAGACGCTCTTTTTTTCTTTGAGCTCTTGATTTTCTGGGTGGGCGTGTTCTATCATTTATTGAGCTGAGGTCAATAGAGCCTTTAACTACAATATTCGACTCAAGTTTGTTTTTATGTAAACGGAATACCTTTTCAGATCTAGAGCCTTCCTGTTTTGGTTTTTCTTCTTCAGAAGAATCAGATATTGTTTTGTCTTTATCAGTTTCTTCTTTAGCTTTTGATACAGTGTCTTCTTCCTTAGCTACTGCCTTTACTTCTTCAACCTTGGCTTTTACTGGCTCGTTTTTCTGTTCCTTAACGGCTTCCACAGTGACATCCTCAGTTTTTGCTTCACTTTTAGGTTCAGCTTTGGGCTCAATTACCAACTTCTCTTCAGCAGCAGGTTTATCTGATATCTTTTCAGCTTTTTGTGCCTGATCTGTGTCTTCTTTTAAAATAGCTTCTGTTTGTTTCACCTCTTCCTTATTCTCGCTTTTCTGGATTGTGGTTTTTTCTTTAGCCGGCTCAGAAACATCTTCTTTTTTATCTTTTATCTCTTTCTTTTCTGATTTTTCAGGCTCAGCTTTGGCCTCCACTTTAATTTCTTTTGTTTCCTCTTTTAAAGGAGTTTCTTTATTTTTTGGCTGACTTGTTCTAGGCTTATTTAAACTATCCAAGTCGATGCTGCCAACCACATTTAGCTGCGGTTTAAGCTCTTGAGGTACTTTTGTTTCTATTGACTCCTTCTCTGCAGTTTTCTTTGGAGCCTGATCTCCGGGCAATTCATACCCCTCAATAGCTACAGTTTCACGTTTATCATCTCTTCGATGCATCTTTTCACGTGTTTCCGTTGCCTCTTTTCGTATATTTTTATCTTTACCAAATTCAGCAATAAGAATATCATAATGCTCATCCTCAATCTTTATATTGGGATTTGCTTCAATTTCAATACCTTTCTTGTGTAGAAATTCAACTAAAGTGCTGATTCCTACATTTAAATTTTTTGAAACTTTTATTAGTCTAATAGGCATATATATTGTAAAAAGTATTGTTTTGTCTTTTTTCTCACTTTGTTGGCAGAGTTTGCTTTATTTACTCTTCCTCTGCCTCGTTATGGATTTCATCAGTTCCGTCAAAATCATCATCTGTAATATCTTCCGATTCATCGTCAGAAATCATTTCCGGTTCTTCATCATAATGGTCATCTTCCGATTCATCGTCAGAGTTGTCGTCGTATTCTCCATTATCTCCTTCGTCTTCGAACTCAAATCTAAGAATTGAAAGTACTTCATCAACCGTACTCTCTTCCAGATCGGCTTCTTTAATTAATCTTTCTCTGCTTGTGGCGAGAACATTCTTGGCAGTTGAGCATCCAATTTTCTTTAACTGGTCAATCACCCAACCATCAATCTCATCCCTGAACTCGTCGAGATAAATATCCTCTTCGTCAACATCATCAATGTCTCTGAATACTTCGATATTGTATCCTGTTAGCATAGATGCGAGTTTGATATTAGCACCACCTTTTCCAATAGCAAGAGATACCTCTTCCGGATTCAGGAATACCTCAGAACGATGCTCATCTTCTTTTACAGAAATAGAATTTATTTTTGCAGGGCTTAAAGCTCTTTGTATATATAAATTTATATTGTTAGTATAGTTAATAACGTCAATATTTTCGTTACGTAACTCTCTTACTATTCCGTGGATACGAAATCCTTTCATACCAACACAAGCTCCAACCGGGTCAATCCGGTCATCATACGCTTCAACAGCAACTTTTGCTCTTTCACCCGGAATTCTTGCAATTCCTTTTATTGTTATTAATCCATCTGCAATTTCAGGAATCTCCTGCTCAAACAAACGCTCTAAAAACACAGGAGATGTGCGAGAAAGAATAATTCGCGGATTGTTGTTCTTATTTTCAACACGTGCAACTACGGCTCTTACATGCTCCCCTTTTCTGAAAAAATCACTTGGAATTTGTTCAGATTTAGGTAATATCAGCTCATTATGTTCATCGTCAAGAAGTAGAAGTTCTTTTTTCCACACCTGATATACTTCTCCCGATACAATTTCTCCAACTTTCTCTTTGTATTTATTATAAAGATTGTCCTTTTCAAGTTCGAGTATTTTTGAAGATAGTGTCTGTCGAAGATTAAGTATAGTACGACGACCGAAATGTTCAAGCGGTACCTCATCAGTAACCTCTTCTCCAACTTCAAAGTCCTCGTCAATCTTAAGAGCATCAGAGAGTGAAATCTCCATATTCGGGTCTTCCAGCTCACCATCCTCAACAACTACACGGTTACGCCAAATCTCAAGGTCGCCTTTATCAGGATTGATAATAATATCATAATTTTCATCAGTTCCCGTTGATTTCGAGATTACATTTCGGAAAGCTTCTTCAAGCACACTTATTAGTGTAGCTTTATCAATATTTTTGAGTTCGTTAAACTCAGAAAATGTATCTATGAGACTTATGGATTCTTTTTTCTTGCCCATATCTATTTAAAACTTATCAGATATTTTGTGTGTTTAATTTCTTCAAACGTAAATTGTTGATCTTCATCAATTTCAACTTTTCGTTTGGCACCTTCAGGTTTCTCTTTTCTGTTGACTGTAATGGTAAAGCTATTTTCATCAGATGATTTGAGAATACCTGTAAATTTTTGACCTTTTTTTGTCAGAACCTCAACCTCTTTACCTTCATATTTTTTATACTGGCGTTGAGTCTTAAACGCAGACGTTAACCCTACAGACGAAACTGTAAGTTCAAAGTCATCCTCTTCCCGGTTGAGTTTCGACTCTAAATAGCGACTTAGAGCTACGCAGTCTTCAATATCAACTCCTTGATCATTGTCAATTTCAACGGTAATATTGTTGCCGGCAGCAATTGATATATCTACTAAATAATTCGGAGAGTCTTTTAGATACTCCTCAGCTATAGATATAATTAATTCTTTTTCGATCATATTTGGTTTGTATCGAATAAAAAAGGAAGCGGTATGTCCTGCTTCCCCTTCATTTCGGTTGCAAAGATATTATTTTCAAACGGATTAGCAAAATGTTTACAACTATTTTTACCCCTTTTCATCTATATTTCATTATCGAAAATATTATGTACTTTTGTCATTTAATAAAGCATTGTGAATAATTAAACTATGGACAAAGCAAATACTGATAAAAACATATATGATAAAAATGTTATAGAGTTTGTAACTGTAGCAGTTGAGTATTGTGCAATACTTGAAAAAGATGAACAGTTGCTTCGTGACGAGTGGGTTGACAGGATGTTGAAGATTCTTCCGCTATTATATTTAAAAGCCTCTCTGTTACCGGATACCTTGTCGATGCATCATGAACCTCCTGCAACATTTGTCAGAGAAGAAGACTATGTTAGGATAGAGGCTAAAGTTGCTGCAGTAATGCTTGATGAGGATATCTATCTGGATGTCTTTTTAGATGAAATGAAATATAGTGAGAGACCCATCTCAGCATTCGTCTCAGAGAATATTGCAGATATTTACCAGGATGTCAGAAACTTTATATCGGTTTATCAGTATGAATTAAAAGATCAGATGAATGAAGCGATATATACATGCAAAGAAAACTTCAAAACATATTGGGGGCAAAAACTTGTAAATGTATTGAGGCCGTTGCATGATTTAAAATATGGTAAATCTGATCTTGATGATGAATCAATTGATTTTGATGATGAAATAAATAGGGAGGAATTGTGGGGATAACTATAACGAAACAAGAAATATCTCAGCTGGAACAAGAGGTGTTTAAAGGTAATATTTATGTAATTGATAAGCCAAAAGATGTAAAAGATGCTATTTCATACTTGTCCGGAAAATCCGCTTTAGGGTTTGATACAGAGACTAAGCCGGCATTTAAAAGAGGGCAGGTAAACAATGTGGCTTTACTTCAATTGTCAACGGAGGACGAATGTTTCCTTTTCAGATTAAATATGATTGGATACCCCGATGAGCTGGAGATGCTTATGTCTAATGATAAGATAAAAAAAATTGGTTTATCTCTTCGAGATGATTTTGCTGCTTTACGCAAGCGTACCGGGCGAAAACCCGAGAATTTTATTGACCTTCAGCTGTTTGTTGATAAATTCGGAATTGAAGATAATAGCTTACAAAAAATATATGCTATAATTTTTAATAAAAAAATATCTAAGAAACAACGCCTTTCAAACTGGGAAGCTAAAGAGCTTAATACAGCGCAACAATCTTATGCTGCAATAGATGCCTGGGCCTGTTTGCGTATTTATAACCATCTAATAAACCCAACCAATGAGTACATATAACGAGATTATTTTAAAAGCAAAAAAGGATGATTTTATAAAAAGGTTCCATCCATGGGTTTTCTCGGGTGCTATTGCTTCAAAACCTAATCAAATAGAGGAGGGTGAAGTTGTTAGAGTATTGGCCCATGACAGGTCTTTTCTGGGAGTGGGGCATTATCAAATTGGAAGCATAGCCATACGTGTTTTATCTTTCAGTGATGATCTTATAGATAAAAACTTTTATGTGAGCAGGATAAGTGCCGCATACAAAATGCGAAAAGATCTGAACCTGATACGTAGTGATAATAATACTTATCGTCTTGTACATGGCGAGGGTGATAATTTGCCTGGCTTAATTATTGATGTTTATGGAAATACAGCAGTTATCCAGTCTCATTCAGTTGGAATGCACAAAGATCGTTTTCTCATTGTAGAAGCATTAAATACTGTTCTTGATAATGGTAGTATAGATAATGTGTTTTATAAGTCAGAAGGAACTTTACCATTTAAAGCAGGCTTAGAGCCGGAAGATGATTATATATTTGGAGGAGATAAAGTAGATGAAGTTGCTGTTGAGAACGGACTAAAGTTTAAAATCGACTGGCTTAAAGGGCAAAAAACCGGCTTTTTTATTGATCAGAGAGAAAACCGAAAACTGCTGGAGTATTACGCAATGAATCGTAATATATTAAACATGTTTTGTTATACAGGTGGTTTTTCAGTGTATGGGCTAAGGGGTGGAGCATTGCAAGTCGATTCTGTAGATAGCTCATCCAAAGCAGTCTATATTGCAGATCAGAATGTTAGCTTAAATTTTAATGATGATAAACGACACTCTTCATTCTCTGAGGATGCATTTAAGTTTTTAAATGAGTCTCAGTATGGAAAATATGACCTGATCATACTTGATCCGCCCGCATTTGCAAAACATCGTGGAGCTATAAATAATGCTTTACAAGGTTATAAGAAAATTAATTTGTCTGCAATACAGAAAATAGCATCAGGTGGTATTTTATTCACATTCTCCTGCTCCCAGGTAATTTCAGCCGAACAGTTTCGTTTAGCAGTATTTAGTGCAGCTGCCATTTCAGGAAGAAAAGTGAAAATTCTACATCAGCTCACGCAGCCGGCAGATCATCCTATAAATATATATCATCCGGAAGGTGAATATCTTAAAGGATTAGTTCTATATATTGAATAGATGCTTTTGACGGTGTTTTACTAAATATCATTTTTCACGAATATCAGTTTTATCACTAAACATTTTTAAGTATTCAATAAAAAAATCAGCTTAAAGGATGTTTATTTGGTTAAACTGTGCAAAATTGTCAATATTTCAGTCCTAATTACTTTGAGTAATAGATAAAACAGACTATATTTGCATTGTGTTTTTCATGGTATTAGATTTAAGGTTAACAATGAAGATTGGTTGTCGTGAGACAACCATTCCTTTTTTATATACATACCATTCCTGATTTACTTCAGTTTCCACTTTCACATTTTATTCTTATTTTTGTTATATTAATTTCAGTAAGAATGAATTTCAGAACACAGGTACAAATCCCCAAGTCAGAATTTACAATAGATCATTCCACTAAAATGATGCTATTCGGATCCTGTTTCTCCGAGAATATAGGTCTTAGGCTGTTGGAGCATAAATTTAATGTAGTAAAGAATCCATTCGGAATCTTATTTAATCCTCTCTCAATTACTTCTGCAATAAATAGAATATTAAGTAAAATAGAGTTTTCTGAGAATGACCTTGTTGCAGGAAATGACCTGTTTCATAGTTTTATGCATCATGGTAGCTTCTCAGGCATCAGTAAGAAAGAGATTTTGGATAATATAAATAACCACTACTTCAAAGCATTAAGTGTTATAGAAAGCACAGATATATTTATGATTACTTTTGGTACTTCATATGTGTTCAAATTGAAGGCTGATGATAGTATCGTCAGTAATTGTCATAAGTTCTCTGCCGATAACTTTCAAAGATTTAGATTAACTATAGAGGATATTGTAGACGAGTGGAACTCTTTAATTAACATACTGAAGAACCTGAATCCTAAAGTTAAATTCATATTTACAGTAAGTCCAATTCGTCACTGGAAAGATGGTGCCCATGATAACCAGATAAGTAAATCGATTCTTCATATTGCTATTGAAAAATTGAAATATTTATATCCTGACAAAGTCTTTTATTTTCCATCATATGAGATAATGATTGACGAGCTGCGTGATTACAGATTTTATGAAGAGGATATGATGCATCCAAATAATATTGCATTGAACTGGATATGGGAACAGTTTTCTAATACATATTTCTCTAACAAAACCTTAAACATTAATAATGAATGGAGTAAGATAAGAAAATCACTAAAACATCGTCCTTTGCACTCAGATACAGATTCATACCGCAAATTTGTGCTGAGCATCTTGAATAAGATTGATGTATTTTCAACAAAATATCCTGCAATTGATTGTAGCTCTGAAAAGCAGTTTGCTCAGAATCTATTGCAGTAATTTTTTCATAACACCACTACTGTTTTTTAATATGAAATACGATATAAATAAAATTACTGATATTCTGGGAGTTTCAAAGAAGAAACTTTATCCAGCAGAACTGTCTATTTTATTAACAGATAGCCGCAAACTTACGAACCCGGAAGAGACACTTTTTTTTGCAATACAAACCAAAAATAATGATGCACACAATTTTATCAAAGATCTTTATGAATCCGGCGTTCGTAATTTTGTCGTAACTAAAGAACCTGATGATTTGTCTGATTTTAAGAATACAAATTTTCTTATAGTTAAAAATACACTTTATGCACTTCAAAAAATATCTGCATATCATAGAAACAAATTTGATATTCCTGTAATTGGAATCACCGGGAGTAACGGTAAAACTATCATTAAAGAGTGGCTATATCAGTTGCTGGAAAAGGACTTTAGTATTATCAGGTCGCCCCGGAGCTATAATTCTCAAATAGGGGTTCCATTATCGGTATGGCAATTAGATGATAATGCAGAGATTGGAATTTTTGAAGCAGGCATTTCAATGCCTGATGAAATGGAACGGTTGGAGCCAATCATCAAACCTACAATTGGCGTACTCACAAAAATCGGAGAAGCACACCAAGAGAATTTCAGTTCACTGCAGCAAAAGATTTTAGAGAAGTTAGAGTTATTTGTAAATTGCGAAGTGCTAATCTTTGATGAAGATAACGACTTGGTTAGCAGATGTGTCGACCAAAAAGTTCTTTCTCAAAAAACATTTACATGGTCAAGAAAAAACAGCGATGCTCACTTATTTATATCTAACATTAAGATAAATAAAGACACAACTAATATTAGATATTCATTTATGAATTTCAGCTACGATTTTGAGATTCCGTTCACAGATGAAGCATCTATAGAAAATGCAATCAACTGTTTGGCTGTAGCACTTTATCTACATGTATCTCCAAAAGAGATAATTAAGAGAATGTCTGTGCTTGAGCCGGTTGCAATGCGACTTGATGTTCGACAGGGAAAACGTGGGTGTTTGATTATTAATGATACGTATAATTCAGATATTAATTCTATAAAAATTGCACTCGATTTCCAACAACAGCGTAGAATGGATACATCATTAAAGAAGACTGTTATTCTTTCCGATATACTGCAAACTGGCGTGCTTCCAAAAACACTTTACAAACGAGTTTCTGAAATGTTGGAACAGAGTGGGATTAGTCGGCTAATAGGGGTTGGAAGGGATATCTCAGCAAATGCTGCCCTTTTTAGAATACCCGAAAAATCATTTTTTACCACAACAGATGAATTTCTGAGATCAGGTATAACCGAAACATTTCATAATGAATTGATTCTCTTAAAAGGTGCCAGAAGATTTAATTTTGAAATTATCAACTCCCATATAGAAGACAGGGCTCATGAAACTGTACTTGAGGTAGATCTTGATGCTATGGTACATAACTTCAATTTCTATAAGTCGAAACTTAAACCAAACGTAAAGCTAATGTGTATGGTAAAAGCAAATGGGTATGGCTCAGGTGCAGCTGAAATTGCTAAAACACTTCAGTATCATCGTTGCGATTACCTGGCTGTTGCTGTTGCAGAGGAGGCAGTGGTTCTCAGAAATGAGGGTATTTCGCTTCCTGTCATTGTCCTTAATCCGGAAGTAAATGCTTTTGAAGATCTTGTTAATAATAATCTGGAGCCAGAGGTCTATAATTTTCGTATTCTTGAGGCATTTATAAAGGAGTCAGAAAGAAGAGGTATAACTGATTATCCAATTCATCTTAAAATTGATACAGGAATGCATCGATTAGGATTTATGGCAAAAGATATTCCTCGCCTGATAGAAGTTCTTAAAAAGCAGAAAGGATTGAAAGTAAACTCTATATTTACTCATCTTGCTGCAAGTGAAAGTTGGTTGTTCGATGATTTTACACAACAGCAAATGAATACCTTCAAACAGATATCTGAAATAATTGAAGGAGAACTAAATTACTCGTTTTTAAAACATATACTTAATTCTGCAGGTATAGAAAGGTTTCCGGATGATTTAATGGATATGGTTCGTTTAGGTATCGGTCTATATGGTGTCAGCCCAAGTAATATTGATGGTTTAAGAAATGTATGTACTCTCAAAAGTACAATACTTCAAATAAAAGAGATATCTTCTAGCGAGACTATAGGATACGGCAGAAAAGAAATTCTCGATCGTGATGCACGCATTGCAACTATAAGATTTGGTTATGCTGATGGCTTAGACAGACAGTTTGGAAATAGAAAAGGTAAGGTAGTAATAAATGGTCAGATTGCTCCAATTGTTGGTAATGTGTGTATGGATCTTTGCATGGTTGACGTAACAGATATAAAAGCAAGTGAAGGTGATACAGTTATATTATTCGGGGAAGAGTTGTCAGTTATTGAACTTGCAGAAAGTATCGGAACCATACCTTATGAAATACTTACTTCAATTTCTCCTCGTGTAAAACGTATCTACATAAAAGAGTAGGATTGATCTGAAATATACTTAATTACAATAAGACACAAAAAAAAGCATCTCCAAACGGAGATGCTTTTTTGATTTGTATATTTACTTGTTGAATTAGTCAACGAAGAAAATTGCTACACGGTTCCAGTCGTTTTCTGCATATGGCTGTTCTGTATCACCTTTCCAGTCAATTGAGATACGATCGCTGCTGATTCCATGATCGTTGATTAACGCATCAGCAACCGCTCTTGCACGTCTTTCTGATAGTGCGAAGTTGTATTCAGGAGTACCTGTTTGTCTGTCAGCGTAAGCTACGATGTTAACTTTAGCATCAGAGTTAGCTTTCATGTATTCTGCAGTGTTGTGTACGCTTACCTGCTGTCCTCTGTCGATAGTTGAAGAGTTAATGCGGAAGAATACTACGTTAGGTATGTATACTGCTTCAGTTACTACTGGCTGTACATCGGGACATTCTGGGCAAGACTCTGGTCTTTGTCTTAGTTGTTCGTTTTCTGCACGTAGTCTGTTGATTTGGCTGTTCAAGTCATTGATTAGGTTGTAGTCCATCAACTCAGCAGGAGTGAAATCTTGTTTTCCGCCTAAGCCGAATTTGATACCTGCAGTACCTGTGAACATGCTGTCATAGTCATAGTCTCCAGAAGTTGGGCTACCATCAAATGATTCCTGCATAACTCTCCATCCTAATTCAAGGAAAAGAGCAACACTGTTAGAAATCTTGAAGTTGTTGATCAAACCAACGTTATATGTAAGTGTTTGGTTTTGGCCTTTGAAAGTGTCACCATTAGGATTTGGTTTTTTCCAGTCAGCGTCTAAACCATACATGTAACCAATACCTAAATAAGGAACAAGGCTGTAAACGCGATCAGGATTATAGCTACCCCATGCGTTAGTTACATCATACATTAAGTCAAGATGACCACCTAACCAGTTTCTTTCCGGATCTAATCCTGCAGCTACAGTTTTGATATGACCACCGTCAATAACAACACGAGCACCCCAGTTAGGAGAGTTCCAGCGTCCTACTTCAAGCTGGCCCATCCAACCTAAACGATCACCGAAGTTTGCACTGGCGTCATTTTCACCTTTTGTCATATAAAGGTTGGTTCCACCTCCAAGACCGATGTACCAGTTGTCGCTTCCTTTGTTTTTCAGATACACAGTACCGTGAGAAACGTTTTGTACTTCTTGTGCACTTATGCTAAACGCAACAAGAGCAGTAAATAAAAGTAAACTAAACTTTTTCATAAATTTAAATTCTAATTAAACATTTTTATTACAATAACTCGATATTATTTTTGTTATTCCACATCTGTATTATAACATCAATACATGTTATATTCGTTGTATGTATAACATTTCTGGTATAAATATGTTCGATAAAAATCGTGTAAATATATACATTTTTTAGAAACTCTTATCTTACATAATTAACTGTACATACAGATTATCCAATTTCTAAGACACAAATATAAAACTTAATTTTTACATATTACCAATTTTGTGTAAAAAATCGCCAAAAACTTCGTCAATAGGGCGTTTTTTGTACAAAAAGTCAATTTATTATAAGTTTTTTTGCATAAATAGGAAATTTATCCTAAGTAGCTTTTAAGTAGTTTGCTTCTGGAATCCTGTCTTAGTCTACGAATGGCTTTTTCTTTAATCTGGCGAACTCTCTCTCGGGTAAGTTGAAATTTGTCACCAATTTCTTCAAGTGTCATCTCCTGGCACCCAATACCGAAAAACATCTTTATTATATCACTTTCCCTTTCAGTAAGAGTAGAAAGAGCTCTGTCTATCTCTTTTTGGAGTGATTCATTTATAAGGGTTCTGTCAGCAACCGGTGCATCATCGTTAACAAGTACATCAAGCAAACTATTGTCTTCACCTTCCACAAAAGGTGCATCCATAGAAATATGACGTCCTGAAACTTTTAGAGAATCAGTAACCTTTTCTACAGGAATGTCAAGTTCCAGAGCCAGTTCTTCAGCCGAAGGTCTGCGCTCATTTTCCTGCTCAAACTTTTGAAATGCTTTACTTATTTTATTTAACGACCCAACCTGGTTAAGTGGAAGTCTTACTATTCTTGATTGTTCAGCCAGAGCCTGAAGGATTGATTGACGAATCCACCAAACAGCATAACTGATAAACTTAAAGCCTCTTGTTTCATCAAATTTCTCAGCAGCTTTAATCAATCCAAGGTTACCTTCATTGATAAGGTCGGGTAAACTTAGTCCTTGGTTCTGATACTGTTTAGCTACTGAAACAACAAAACGAAGGTTAGCTCTTGTTAGTTTTTCAAGAGCCTGACGATCACCTTTTTTTATCGCCTGCGCCAACTCAACCTCTTCTTCCACAGTAATCAGATCTTCACGTCCAATCTCCTGCAGATATTTGTCCAGAGAAGCACTTTCACGATTAGTAATCGATTTTGTAATTTTTAATTGTCTCATTTATATCCTTTTCTTCTTAATATTCCTATTTTATATATTGGGGGTGCAAAAATACAAAAAAATATTTGTTACCCCTTAGTTTTACGCCATATCTTAATACATATAGCAAAAGAACCCGGTAAAACCAAATTCCTTTGCTATACAAACATCTAAAATCCTGTTTTTGTTACAGGAAACTGTTCAATTAACCTAAGTTAACTATTGTTCTTCCTGTGAGGAAAGATCAATCGCAATGTACTGAGTTCTTCCATTGGGGTAGAACCCTGCTACCAGCAGAACTTTATCCTGCCTGTTTTGAAGTGATGCAACCATTCTCGTAATATCAGCCTCACTGTTTACCGGAGTGTTGTTTATCCTCATTATGATAAATCCTTTATTTATACCCTCTTTTCTGAAAAGACCATTTGCCTCAACGCTTTCTACTTCAACACCGCTTGATATACCCATTTGCGATTTCCTTTCATTGCTGATTGGAGCGAAGGTTGCACCCAATTCATTCATTGGGTCGGCTTTTCTTGAAATTTCAGTATTACCTTCATCATTTTTGAGTTCAATATTAAACTTCTGTTCTCTGCCTCCTCTTTCAACCGTAACACTTATTCTGTCGCCCGGTCTGTATCTGTTAAGCTGGCCTTGCAACTCCGAAAAACTTTTTATTGGTACATTATTAATCTCGGTAATAATATCACCTTTTTCTACTCCTGCAGTTTTTGCAGCACTTCTGTCAGAAAAATCCTCCACAAGTACCCCTCTTATTTGAGATAATTCTCTTGCTTTATCCGGATCAACCTGTCTTACAGCTTCAATATTCTGAACCTGAATACCAAGATACGCCCTTTGTACTGTACCATATTCCTTTAAGTCTGCGGCAACTTTACCCGCAATTGAGATAGGAACAGCAAACGCATAACCTGCAAAGTTTCCTGTTTGCGAATATATAGCAGTATTAATTCCCACCAGTTCACCTCTTGTGTTAACTAATGCACCTCCGCTATTGCCGGGGTTAACAGCAGCATCTATCTGTATAAATGATTGAATGTCACCGCCCATTACATTTCCTCTGTTCTTGGCGCTCACGATACCTGCTGTAACTGTTGATGTCAGATTAAAAGGGTTTCCAACTGCCAGAACCCATTCGCCAATCTGTAGTGCGTCAGAGTTGCCAAATGTCAGATATGGAAAATTATCACCATCAATCTTTAATAGTGCAATGTCAGTGTCAGAATCGGTTCCAACTACTTTTGCAATAAATTCTCTGTTATCGTTTAAAGTAACTGATACTTCTGTTGCATTTGCAACAACGTGGTTATTAGTAATAATGTAACCATCTTTCGAAATGATAACTCCTGAACCAAATCCAACTCGCTCTCGAGGCTGAGATGGGGTACGCTCACCAAATCCGAAGAAAAAGTCGAACGGACTCATATATTGCTGTTGCTGACTTACTGTAGTGGTCTTAACGTGAACAACACCATCAACCGATTTTGAAGCGGCCTCCGTAAAGTCGGGATATCCGTCAACTGTTGTCAGGTTTGTTAATGTAAAATTTTTGTCCTGATCAAAAGAGTTAGCATAAGTTCCAATCTCTTTTGCTGTTGCATTCTCCGATGCATCAAAATTAAATGGATTATTTTTTCCTATAACTGTATTATAACCTACCAAAGTTACTATCGAACTCAGTATAGCTACAAATACTATTATAACTATGTTCTTTGTTTTACTTGTGTTCATATTTTTTATTTTGAGGTTTTAAATTTTTATTTCAACAAATATAAAACAAATAGCGTACAAATATTTAACATAAGGTTTCACTTTTAACACTTTTAACGCAAAGAATCAGCGATTAACCCGATTTAACCCTGATTAGAAGAATGTTATAAATAATTGTGACATATTGTCAGTCCCTTGTGGTTTTAGTTGCTTTTATCTTCTCAGTCTATTTCTGTTGTTTGCATATTTTCTGAAGCGTGTGTTGTTAATTGGCTGAATTATATCATATAAAAACAGGTTTATATGATATTTGCCGGAATCAAATAGTCTGCTGTTTTTATTTATTACAGTCAGCTGCGTTAAAAACCTTACAAGCAACAATAGCAATGCAAGTCCAGACAGAGCATAATTTATATTGACTATACTGTAAATCAGCGTAACAACAAAAAAGAGATAAAACATAAATTTTGAGAATGTTTCAAAACCGAACAATCCCGCCGAAAAACCTTTGTAAAACTGTTTTGTATACAGGTATTTCGACTTTAGTGCTCTCCATGTAGAGAAATTCTCTACGCTGTCCGTTTCAGTCATGCTGTCACTCGAAACAACTACTCCCGTATTTCTTTTCCGGGCAATCCTGTTGATATACAAATCATCCTCACCTCCATCAAAATGGAGTATTGATGAAAAGCCTCTGTTTTCAAAAAAGATCTCTTTCCTGTAGGCCATGTTTCTTCCAATTCCCATAAACGGTTTGTTCACAATAGCCATCGATAAAAATTTCAGATGTTGAATCAAATTGTCATATCTGATAAACCTCCTTAAACCACCCTTTTTATGGAAAACCAATTTACTAAACCCCAATACAATATCACGTCCGTTAGTAAACTCTTTGGCATATTCTCTAATCCAATTCTTACTACTTGGCTTACAATAAGCTTCCGTAAACAGAAGTATATCATTCTTTGCTGCTTTAATTCCCAATGTAAGTGCCAGTTTTTTCTCATTCACATCATCAGCGCCTTCAGGAATAAATGTGTGATAAATATTTTCATATTTCAACTCAGCAGCCTTCAATACAACGTCAGTGTCGTCAGTCGATCCACTATTAATAACCACAACCTCAAAGTTCGGATAATCCTGCTCCATAATATAAGGCAGATTTTTCTTCAACTCCTCCGAGTCGTTTTTTGCAGAAATTATAACCGAAACTGCAGGAAGATTCTCTTCAGATAACTTAGTGTTCTCTTTTTTCTTATTGTATATATAAGGCCTTCTGAATATTATCAGATAGTAAATTAACTGAATAATAAAAAACAGAAACAACAGAGCCCCTAAACTCCATTCAACCAATGTAAACCGGGTAAAATAATCTGCAATAAATTCCATGAAAGCCAACAATTTAAATTGAATCTGAGAAGTAAGATGCCGGAATATCGCGGTAATTATAGCGGGATACCATAGATTCTCCATATGCTCCGGCAGATCTTATTGCTATCAGATCACCTCTTTTTGAGCTATTAACCATAATCTCTTCAGCAAAAGTGTCACTCGACTCACAAATTGGTCCAACCACATCATATATTGCTAACTCTTCCTCAGAGCTGATGTTTTCTATTTGATGAAATGCCTGATACAGTGCCGGACGGATCAAATCGGTCATCCCTGCATCCAGTATTAGAAAGTTTTTCTTTATACCGTTTTTAACGTATAAGACTCTACTGATCAGCGATCCCGATTGAGCAACTACCGAGCGCCCCAGTTCAAAATGGATTGTCTGGTTGTCCCTCAGCTCCATATATTTTTCAAAGAGTTTGAAGTATGATTCAAAATCAGCAATCGGAAAATGATTAGGGTGCTGATAATTAATCCCTAATCCTCCTCCAACATTAATCATCGGAAACTCAATACCCTGACTGTTAAACCAATACTGCAACTCTTTAACTTTCACGCAAAGATCCTCAAACGATGTCAAATCAGTAATTTGCGATCCTATATGAAAATGTAACCCGATAAGTTTGATATTTGATGACTCACAAACCTTTTTTAGAGTCTCAGGAATATCCTGCTCGTTAATTCCAAACTTATTCTCATCCAGTCCCGTTGTTATATATTTATGTGTTCTGGCATCAACATTAGGGTTAATTCTTAGAGCTACAGATGCTGTTTTACCTTTTTTAGCTGCCAGATCATTTAAAACTTCAATTTCGGGAATCGACTCAACATTAAAACAGAATATATCGTTGTCCAGACCAATATTAATCTCTTTATCAGATTTACCCACTCCTGCAAAAACTATCTTCGAAGCAGGAATACCAAACTCAAGTGCTCTTAATATCTCGTTGCCGCTTACACAATCAGCCCCAAATCCGTATGATGCAATCTCCCTCAGAATCCGCTCATTAGCATTTGCTTTAAGTGCATAATGAACCACAAATGGTCTGTATTTGGTTTCTTCAACAATCTTGTCAAGTGTTTTGCGAAAAAGATCCACATCGTAGTAATAAAACGGCGTCTCTAATGAATTAAATCTCTGAATTGGAAATTCTCCTTTAGTCATTTAAATATTTGTTTTATGTAGATAGGCTGGCAAAATTACAACTTTTTCCTTGATCATGGAAGATATCAGCTCACAAATGAAAACGCAATCTCCAGTTTCTCCTCCATGGGTAAAGTTGCGTCAATCCAATTAATAGTAAATCCCCTTCGCTCCATACCTCTAAACCAGGTCATTTGTCGCTTAGCAAACCTGTGAATAGCTGTTTCTAACTGGGTATACATGTCTTCATAACTAATTTCCCCTATAACATATTGTGTAACAAACTTATATTCTAATCCGTAATATATCAGATCCTCAGGAGAAACACCAGACTCAAGAATTGCCTCAACCTCCTCAACCATCCCTTCATGAAGTCTTGCTTTTAGTCGCTCCGTAATCTTATTTCTCCTTAAATCCCTCTCAATTCCTATACCAATTATGGTGCTGTCAACAGGAGGGAAGTCCAGTTCATCAGGTTGTTGTTTCAATTGGAAATCAGCTATTTCAATAGCTCTTATTGCTCTTTTCCTGGTGTCAGTATCTGTTGTGTTATGAAGTTGCTTGTATGATTGGAGTATCTCTGTGAGTTCGCTCAGCGATTTATCCTTAAGCATCTCTCTCAGCTCTGAATTAGCCGGCACGTCAGGCAGGTTATATCCTTTTAGCACAGACTCAATATAAAGCCCCGTTCCGCCACAAAGAATTGCCTCTTTCCCGCGCGAGACAATATTATCATATGCTTTATGGAAATCATGCTGATAATCAAAAAGTGTATACTTGTCTCCCGGCTCTCTTATATCTATCAGGTGATAGGGAATCTGTTTTTCATTTATAATGTATTCTGATAAATCTTTACCGGTACCGATATCCATTTTACGGTAAATCTGTCGCGAGTCCGCACTAATAATCTCCCGGTTCAGTTCATATGCAAGGCGGGTAGCAAAGCCTGTCTTTCCACTGGCAGTGGGACCAAGGATAGTTATCATTTTTTTATTCATTTCACCAGCTGCCACCTGCACCTCCACCACCAAATCTGCCACCTCCGCCACCGCCGAAGCCTCCGCCACCGAAACCTCCGCCACCAAAACCTCCTCCAAAACCACCACTTCGTCTTCCGGTTGTTGGAGGGAAGAAAATAGGTGGTGTAGTTGTTCTGCGGTGACCATCTCCACCAATATTCTGGTCTCCTCCGCCAAAAATAATAATCAAGAATGCGATAATCAATATAATTATTATTATCACCACAATCGGACTCATCGTTCCGCCTTCATCTTCTTCAGCCACAAACTCACCCGACAGGCGTGCAATCATTGCATCAACAGCAGCATTTACTCCTCCAAAATAATCCTCGTCAATAAAATAAGGAATCATTTCGTTACGCACAATCCTGCCTGCATAAGCATCATTTAAACGTGCTTCAAGTCCGTAACCAACAGCAATAAATGCCTGCCCTCTGCTGTTACCTATTTTAGGCTTAACCAGAATAACCGCACCGTTATCCTTCCCCGCCTGGCCAATTCCCCACTTTTCGCCTAATCTGAAAGCAAAGTCCGATGCAGCATATCCCCCCAGGTCGTCAACCGTAACCACATATATCTGTGTTGAGGTGGAGTCGTTATAAGCAAGAAGTTTTTGCTCCAGTGCATGGTTCTCGGTTGAAGAAAAGACAGCCGCAAAATCGTTAACCAAACGATACGGAACCATAGGGTCGGGAATATCCTGAGACATCACCAACGTAGCTAAAAGTACTGATATAATAGTCAGAAGAATCCTATTCTTCCATAATAACCTCATTGTCCAGTTCGTTTAAATCGTTTGCAGAAATAGGATATCGTTCTTTAATTAGTTTTTTCACCATAGCAATACCCATACAAATACCTTCAGTAATAGAATCTTCTCTAAAGTGAGGAAGCATGATATCGATAGCGTTCTGCCAAAAAAGAGGATTTTCTGTGGCCTCATTTATCCCTTCATCACCATAAATAGCAGTTTTGTGCTCCGATGGAGATACATAAATTAGCACACCATTTCTGTGTTGAGTCTTATCCATATTCAGCTTGTAAAACAATTTGTAAGCTTTCTCTAACGGATCTCCTTTACAGCTTCGTGCTATATATACACGTATTTCTCCCGAAGTTTTGCTTTCGGCTTCACGTATTGTCTCAGAAATTTTATTCAGCTCCTCTTTACTTAACATAACTAAAATTGAACCTGTGGTGCGGTTTGAGCTTCGGGCAGTGCCTCAAAATAAGCTTTAGTCTCGAAGTTAAACCATTTTGCATAAATAACCTGCGGAAATTTACGTATATACGAATTATAGTCCTGAGCTATCTGATTAAACCTGTTACGCTCAACAGATATTCTGTTTTCTGTACCGGCCAGCTCATCCTGCAACGCCAAAAAGTTTTGATTTGCCTTAAGCTCAGGATAGTTCTCCTGAATCAGTAGCAATCTGCCTAAAGCCTGACTCAGCTGATTTTGTGCCTGCTGATACTCCTGAAGGCTTTCAGCGGTAAGGTTCTCTGGGTTTACATTCGTTTGTGTAGCTCTCGCTCTGGCTTCAGTTACCTGAGTAAATGTTTCCTGCTCATGCGCAGCATATCCTTTAACGGTATTCACAAGGTTAGGGATAAGGTCGGCTCTTCGTTGATAAGCATTTTGCACATTTCCCCACTGTGCTGTTGTTGCTTCCTGTTTTTCAACCATTCTGTTATAACCCGAACAGCTCGAAAGTGTGATTGCGCCAATAATAATCACTAATAAAAGGGATAATTTTTTCATATTTCTTAATAATTTGATATATTAAATGTGATGCAAATATATTACAATTTAACGATACTTTTTGTTCAGTATGCAAAAAGAAGAATTAACAAAACGGTTGTATAAGCAATTTTTTTTACCTTTGTAATTATAAATAGTGTGAAAGTTTAAGATAATGTATATGATACGACTATTTTTTTCTTTGATTTTATCTGTTTTAACTGTAGCTGCAACTGCATCCGATTTCATTTATGTGCAGAACCCGGATAGTGCAGCTCTTTTTGAAAATATTACTGATATTAGCCGCCAGATAGAGCAAAGGGCCAACTCTTCCAGATTAGAAGTTCCGGCCGATACAATAAATCCAATAACAGTTAAAGAGGAAAGAGTTCCGGTAACATTGCCCGATTCAGTACCTTCTGTAGTTATTCCTGAGCAGCCAAAACCTCAGGTTCAGCCAACACCTGCTACAATTCCCGGACTAACAAGCTACAGGCGAATTCCTTACCTGCCTGATAGTTTGTCGCTGATTCGTAGAAATCACCTCGACTCACTATACAACAGAAAAAATAACGGAACTCTGCAGTTGCCCGATTCATATTTCAATGCAGATGCAATGAGAGGTCTAAGTTTCCGGGACACACTGTTTTATAACCCCCTGTTTCTGCCAATGATATTTAAGGGTAATATTTTACCAAGAAACCTGTCTTTCTATTCTCCTGAAGAAGAGCAGACGGATATATCAATTATTCCTGAAGAAGAGACGTTTGCCCCGTGGTTACAGAAAATTGATTTCGTACACAAAACACGTAAAAATTATTATACTAATTATCCCGACAGAGTAAAATATTCGGTCTATGATTTTGAAAATGTACCTTCAATTGCAGAAACCGACGAGGTTGTAAGAGAGATATTCAATCCTTTTCGCGAACTACTTCAGTCAGAAACAGCATACTCGCTTGAGGCTCCCGGTGTAGATTTAACAACTATCGACAGAAAATACTGGGTTCGTTCAGGTGAGCATTCATTCCAGTTTGCGCAAAATTATTTTTCAGAGAACTGGCATAAAGGGGGAACCAATAATCTCAACTTCAATAGCTATCATGTACTAAGGGCAAACTATAAAAAGGATAAAGTTAAATTTAATAATACATTGGAGTGGCGCTTATCTGTGTTTAATGCACCCGACGATTCATTAAGAAAATATAGAATCGGCAACGACCTGATACGTTACTATGGCGACTTCGGTATTGATGCGTTTGCTAAAGGGTGGACTTACTCAATGAATATTGAAGCTAAATCGCAGCTGTTTAATGCTTATCCTACCAATTCAAGTGAATTACGTTCAGCTCTGTTGTCTCCATTATATATTAATGCGGGGGTCGGGTTAGGATATGCACTGGAAAAAAGCTCCGATAAGGTACGGCATCGTAAAATAAAATGGGATCTGGCTATTGCTCCTGTGTCTGTGAACTTCAGGTATGTAGCAAACGATTCGGTTGATGTTGTTCGTTATGGAATTCCTGAAGGAGATAAATCTCTTCTCGACTTGGGTACAACTATTACCTCAATCCTGAAATATGATATTACCAAATATATAACCTGGGATTCAAGACTTACCTACTTTACAAGTTATGATAAGGTTATATCTGAGTTCGAAAACAGTCTGAATATGGCATTAAGTAATGCTTTCTCAACAAGAATTTACCTGAACGTAAGATTCGATGATAGTGTTCCTGCCGATCCTAGTTTCAATTACTGGCAAGTAAACCAGACTCTTAGTTTCGGACTAAATTATAAATGGTAGATCTAAATAAAACGGCTCTCGGCTTCAAAGCTGAAGCCGTTTAAAAAATCAACCGTACTCATCCTGCGTTTTCCCGACATCTGCAGATTGGTAACTCTAATAAATCCATCCTTTGCCGCAACATCAATATAGGACTTGTTGTCGGTGCGGATAAATCCTGTTGGCAATTCATGATTCTCTTCAATCATTTCCGAAGCAAATATCTTAAAACGTATCATCTCACCGCTATCATTATTCTTTATTTCTGTCCATGCAGCAGGGTAGGGCGATAATCCTCTTATAAAATCATACAACTCACCAATACCTCTGTTCCAATCTATTTTGCAGGTCTCAGTAAAAATTTTTGGTGCGGGCTTCAAAGGCACCTCACTGTTCACAAGTTCATCCTGAGGCACCGGCGTAACATTGTCTTCAATAATTGCATCAACAGTCTTTAAAACAAGCTTGGCGCCCATCCCCATCAATCTTTCGTGCAATGTCCCGGCATCATCAGTTTTACTAATTTCTGTTTTTTCTTTAAATATAATTTCTCCTGTATCAATCTCATGCGACAAAAAGAAAGTGGTAACCCCCGTCTCCTTTTCACCATTTATAATAGCCCAGTTAATCGGTGCAGCTCCTCTATACTGAGGAAGCAGTGAAGAGTGTAGATTGAAAGTACCTTTTGGCGGCATACTCCACACAACCTCGGGCAGCATCCTGAAGGCAACAACCACCTGTAAGTCAATATCAAGTCTCTTTAGCTCCTCAAGAAACTGTTCATCCTTTAATTTCTCAGGCTGAAGTACATTTAACCCCTGCTCCAAAGCGTATCTCTTCACAGGCGATGGCTGAAGCTTATACCCCCTTCCACTTGGCTTATCGGGCATGGTTACTACACCAACCACGTTGTAGCCGTTTTCCACCAAGGCCTTAAGCGACTCCACAGCAAAATCGGGAGTGCCCATAAAAAGTATTTTCAATTCTTCTTTAATCATCAGTAGAATATGTTTCAAGCAAAACTTCCCTGTATGAGTTAAATACGGACGACTGCGAAAGCAATCCCTTATAAACACCCTTATCATCAGTTACAGGTAAGTTCCACGCTTTGGTTTTTTCAAAAATATCCATAACCTCCTCCATAGAAATATTTATATTTATTACTGCCGGAGATCCAACCATAAAATCTTCAACCTTCATTTTTTCATATAGCTCCGGGCGGAACATAATATTTCTTATGTCATTCATCATCACTAATCCCAACAGCTTGTTTTCACCATCCACAACCGGAAAAATATTTCTGTTAGAGTTAGAGATAACCTTAACCATCTCCCCAAGAGTCATTCCCGGGTTAACTGTCGGTATATTCTTTTCCAGCAGTCCTTCAATCTTAAGAAAAGTAAGAACAGCCTTATCCTTGTGGTGAGTAATAAGTTCTCCTTTTTTTGCAAGTCTTATAGCATATATACTATGTTTTTCAAAAAGAAGAATTGTTGAATAAGATACCAGTGACACTATCATCAAAGGTAAAAACAGGTCATATCCTCCTGTGAGTTCAACAATAAGAAACATGCCGGTAAGCGGTGCATGCATCACCCCTGCCATCACCCCTGCCATACCCATAAGCGCAAAATTCTCCTGAGGCAGGTAAATGGTATATCCAAGTTGATTTAATGTATATGAAAAAACAAATCCTGCAATACAGCCTAAAAACAGGGTAGGTGCAAACACCCCTCCGGTGCCGCCCCCTCCGTTTGTGGCACTCGTTGCAAAAACCTTAAACAGAAGAACAAGCGTAAGGAAAGCAGGAATTGCCCATCTGCTTTGCAAATTGTAGAAAAAACTTTCGTTGGTAAGAGAATTGTAAGAATCACCACCGGCTAAAAGAGTGTTTATAGTGCCATATCCCTCACCAAAAAGCGGAGGAAAAAAGAAGATCAGAAGGCTCAGCATCACCCCTCCGGCAATAAACCGTTTCCAGTGAGGCAGTCCATGAAAGAAATTCTCTAAACGACTCATTATACGTATCACGTACAATGATATCAATCCACAAATCACACCAAGAAGTATAACAAATGGTATGCGGTCTAAAGAAAACTGTTCAACAAGTGTAAAGGCAAACATAGCATCCATACCTGTAAGAAGATAGGAGATTGTTGTTGCCGTAACTGCAGTAACCAGCAGCGGCAGAATAGAAGCCATTGTCAGGTCGAGCAGTAAAACCTCAATAACAAAAAGAATCCCGGCAATGGGGGCCTTAAAAATTCCTGCAATGGCACCGGCGGCTCCACAACCAACAAGAATCATTAAGCTATGCTGTTCAAGTCTGAAAAATCTTCCAAGGTTAGAGCCAATCGCAGAGCCGGTCAACACAATTGGTGCCTCTGCTCCTACAGATCCTCCAAAACCAATTGTAATCGAACTTGCCACAAGCGACGAGTACATATTGTGCGGCTTGAGTCGACTCTTACGCTGAGAAATAGCAAAAAGAATTTTTGTAACTCCGTGGCTAATATCATCCTTAACAATGTATCTCACATATAATCCGGCAATTAAGATACCGGCAATCGGGAAAAGCAGGTATGAGTAGTTTAGATTTGCCCTGCCAAAAGTATCAGATAGGAAAACATGAAAAAAATCAACTGCCGTTTTTAGTACAAATGCAGCCAGAGCCGTTAGAATACCAACAATGAAACAGACAAAAAGTAGAAAATGCCGCTCCTTTATGTGTTTGTCCCTCCAAATCAGAAATTTTTTATGAATCTCGTTAAATTGCATCCGGTTCAATTGATTTATAAAAGCAAAGATAATGTTTTATGTATCCAAACAAAATAATGTGAAAATATTTGTTTAAATCAACTGCTTACTTGCGAATTATATCAATAGTTCCGTTTCGTCTTATCCTGACAATCCCTGATGGTTGGCCCTTCACATTTTCTTTGCTGCGGTAGCTTACAACAAAATCAACTCCCTCCTTTATCACATCAGAAATTTGTGAAAACTTTATAGGCGCAATCTCCCCGCTCACATTTGCAGAGGTTGACACAATCGGCCGGCGAAACTGCTTGCACAACTCTCTCGAAAAAAGCTCATCAGTAATCCTTATGCCAATCGAGCCATCTGCAGCAATCAGGTTTGAAGCCAGGTTTTTGGCACCGTCATAAATTATAGTTAAAGGTTTGTCAGTCAAATCAATCAAGTCCCATGCTATATCAGGAACATCCTGCACATAACTCTGAAGCTTGGCCGGATTATCAAGAAGAACAAGCATCGATTTGCTGTCATCACGTTGCTTTAGCTCATATATACGTTTCACAGCCTCTTCATTGGTAGCGTCACAGCCAATACCCCAAATTGTGTCTGTAGGGTACAATATTATTCCCCCCTGCTTTAATACCTCAATTGCTTTTCTAATATCTGCCTGCATTAATATTATCTGTTAATTTTTTGCATTACAATAACATTCTCAAAACCATTTCTCTTTGAAAGCCAGTCAACTAAAATCCCCGACTGGTTGTATTCTGCTTTTTTGAACAGCTCCAGGCTGCCAAAATTCATTTCAGGTATATATGCATAAAGCTGATGTAAGTTTAAAAACCCGAATGCATATTTTTCAAGAAGTTCCAGAGACTGCAGTCCAAACCCCTCTTCCCTGAACGCCTCATCTATAAGAATTCCCACACCTGCTCTCATATGATAAGGATCAAAGTCATAAAAATCAACCGCACCAATCGGCTCCTTCGTAGCTTTGAGCTCCACCATCATTCTAAGTTGCTTATCCGAATAAAGATCCTGCTTCGATTCAGTCAGATACTGTCTCAGAGCAAAACGTGAATATGGTGTAATTGATGAGCCATACTCCCAAAGCGTAGTATCATTCTCCCATCTGTAAAGAGTGTCAAGGTCCTCAGGTTCAGGAGCACGCAATCTTATTAATCTGTTTTCAAGCAGTTTCTCCATTGTCCTGATTTGCTGATGTTAAATTTTCATTGTTTACTAAATTATCCAATTCAGGATAAGATGGTCTGCAAAACATAAACACAATAAACAGTACTACCACAAACCACATAAAATTCATGTTTCTCGAGTAGCCAAATAAAATTATGTTCAGTAATGTAATAGCGCTAATAGTGTAAAGTCTCAAATATGATACAGATCTATACTTATCTGTTTTTGTTTTAAAGCTTTCATTCTCGGGCACTTTCTTCAGTAGATTAGAGAAAAGTTTTAATGCAGCCGGAATTGCAATAATCGTAACCACAATTGCATATCTCTCAATCGTAACGCTCAAAGGTTGAGGCTCATTAAAAAATGGAAGTACTTTAAAAAGTATGATAAGAAAAAGGATTGCCAAAAAAGCAATATTTCCCCAATAGTGGAGTTTCAGGTGTTTAATAACTTGCTCCTGAATCATCTCGTTTTTCATTTCGATACAAGTTTATAAGATTCATTAAATGGTGTGCGGTTAATTATCGAACGTCCTAATGTAACTTCGTCAGCATACTCAATTTCATCACCAATAGATACTCCTCTGGCAATTATTGATACCTTAATATTATACTGACTAAGTTTACGGAAAATATAAAAATTAGTGGTGTCTCCTTCCATTGTGGCACTAAGTGCAAGAATAACTTCATCAACCTCTCCCTTTTTTACTCTTTCTTCTAATGATGCAATTTCCAGATCCGAAGGACCAATTCCGTCAATGGGAGAAATAATACCCCCAAGCACATGGTAAATACCGCTATACTGATCGGTTCTTTCAATAGCCATCACCTCTTTCACGTTTTCAACTACGCAAACAACAGATCGGTTTCTATTGCCATTAGAGCATATCTCACAAATATCAGTATCCGAAATATTATGACATACGGCACAATATTTTACATCCTGTTTTAGTTTAAGTATTGCATCTGCAAAAACGGCCACCTTTTCATCATCTTGTCTAAGCAGATGCAGAACGAGCCGAAGCGCCGATTTCTTTCCTATGCCGGGTAGTTTGGCAAACTCGTTAACTGCATTTTCTAGAAGGGTAGAGGGATAGTTACTATTCATTGTTATATATGTTCTTGCGCTTACACAAAGATAATATGATTCTCATAATCGAACAAATTTCTTTTTAAGTGATGAAATGTAAACTTTATGTTGAATTTGCTGTTAATTTGTTTTTTATTACATATAAGTTTGTAAATTTGTAATTTGAACTAAATTATTTATGGTAATAATAATGGAATAGCTTTTGTTGTTTTTTTAATGATTAAGGCTGTTACTCCATTTTTATTAATTCAGGTGATATTAAAATTAAGAGCAGAATATGAAAGTACTTTTGGCGACAAGTAAGCCTTTTGCTTTGCAGGCCGTTCGTGGAATTCAAAATATAATTGAAACTGCAGGTCACACTTTTGAAAGATTCGAAA
The DNA here is from genome assembly GCA_964648775.1 of uncultured Proteiniphilum sp. GTDB lineage: Bacteria > Bacteroidota > Bacteroidia > Bacteroidales > Dysgonomonadaceae > Proteiniphilum. The sequence continues at coordinate 43,483 of CAZYNA010000002.1, forward strand.
ACTACACTGATAAGCAGCAGCTAATTAATGCTGCAAAAGATGCAAATGCAATTATTGTAAGAAGTGATATTATAGATAAAGAGGTGCTGGCAGCCGCACCAAACCTGAAAGTTGTTGTACGTGCAGGAGCAGGGTACGACAATATTGATCTGGAAGCAGCCACAGCTCATGGTGTTTGTGTAATGAATACACCGGGTCAGAATGCCAACGCAGTAGCAGAACTTGTTTACGGAATGATGATTTATATGCTGCGCAATCAGTTTGATGGCAGTGTCGGGAATGAGCTTATAAACAGGCGAATTGGTCTGTATGCATTTGGAAATGTCGCAAAGAAAGTGGCAAGAATTGCACGGGGATTTAATATGGCAATATATGCATATTCGCCCACTCTCACACACGATGATTTAAGGAAAGAGGGAAAGTATGGAGTTATTACTGCATATAGCAACAGAGAGCTGTTCGAGAATAGTGATATAGTTTCTCTTCATATGCCTCTACTGGAGGAAACCCGACAAATTGTAGATTATAACCTTTTGGCATATATGCCTCTCGATGGGCTACTTATCAATACTGCCCGTAAAGAACTTATTGTTGAAGATGATCTTATTCGTATAATGGAAGAACGAAAGGGCTTTAAATACATAACTGATGTTCGTCCCGATAAACATGAGGAGTTCCTTTCAAGGTTTCCAAACAGATACTACTCCTCTAAAAAGAAAGTGGGAGCACAAACAGCCGAAGCTAACCGCAATGCAGGAATTGCTGCTGCTCATCAGATAGTGGCCTTTTTTAATAATGGCGACGACCAGTTTAGGGTAAATAATATCTCTGTTCGTGAAACTGACAAAAATCAAATTTAAATAATAAAATAAGAATCAATGGAAAAGTACAATTTTAATGCCGGTCCTTGTGTGCTTCCAATGTCGGCTGTAGAATCAGCAATAGAAGCAATCCGTGATTTTGATAATACAGGAATTGGCATTCTCGAAATCTCTCACCGTACACCCGGTTGGGAACGCGTAATGAAAGAAACTGTTCAGCTTTGGAGAGAGCTTATCAATATTCCCGATAACTATCATGTACTTTTTCTTGGAGGAGGGGCAAGCACTCAGTTCTTCACTGTTCCGGCCAACCTTATGAATAGCAAGGCTGCGTATCTCGAAACCGGATCATGGGCAAAGAAAGCAATTAAAGAGGCGAAATTTTATGGTGAGGTTCAGGTTGTAGCATCATCGTCCGACAAGAATTTTTCTTATATTCCCAAAGATTATGAAATTCCTGAAGATGCCGACTATTTCCATATTACATCAAACAACACCATCTATGGTACCGAGTTGCATGAAGATATTAATAGCCCGATACCGTTAGTGGCGGATATGTCGTCTGATATATTAAGCAGGCCTATTGATGTTTCAAAATACGGACTAATATATGGTGGAGCACAAAAGAATGTGGGACCGGCGGGCGTAGCATTTGTGATTGTTCGAGAAGATATACTCGGTAAAACCGGTCGCCCAATACAAACAATGGTAGATTATCGCACTCACTTCAGCGAGTCTGCTGACAAAATAAATATGTTTAATACGCCTCCCGTACTTCCTATTTTCGTAATGTATGAAACACTCAAGTGGCTAAAAGAGCAGGGTGGAGTAGAAGCTATATACAAACAGAACAAAGAAAAAGCTGCACTTCTTTATGATGAGATCGACAGAAATAAACTGTTTGCCGGAACAGCTGCAAAAGAAGACCGCTCAATCATGAATGTCTGTTTCGTTATGAACGAAGAATATAAAGACAAAGAAGCAGAATTCCTTAAGTTTGCAACCGAGCGAGGCATGACAGGAATAAAAGGACACCGTTCAGTAGGCGGATTCCGTGCATCAATCTACAATGCTTGCCCAAGAGAGGCAGTTGAGGCATTAATCAAATGCATGCAGGAGTTTGAGATGCTTAATTAAGCATCTCTTTCTTCCACCGATTCTATAACATTCATTATATAGTCACCCATTCTTTCACATTCAGAGATTATATCCATATAAAATACTGCACTCTGATAAGAGTATAGGTTTTGATTCAGGTTCTCAACATTCTCACGCTTCAACAGATTACGTTTCTCGTTGATACTGTTTTCAATGTACTTGCTTTCCTGAAAGTCTGACTCCGTCATTTTGCGGTTCTTCAGTATCTTGTGCATATTCTCCAAAGCTTTATCCAGTAAATCATACATGCTGTTTATGTTTTCGATAATTAGATCCTCAAAAACCACATCAGCTTCCATCTTTCGTTTCAGATGTCGTGCAATATTACAGCTTGAGTCGGCAATACTCTCAATCTCCGTTACTTCACGCAAGATTCTTCTTACCTTATCCTTGCTTTGATTGCTCAACCTGCCTTCTGCAACCTTACCAAGATATGAACCTATTTCAACCTCCATTTTATCGCAAATATCCTCATATTTCTCAGTGCGATTATAAAGCTTCATGAATTTTTTGTCGGTGTGACTGATATTGGTTGATTTTTTTACAAAACCAAACATCTTCCTTGTGCGTGCAACATATACTTCTACCTCTTTTTCGGCCTGAAGTATAGATATCTCGTCAGTTGACGCAATTCCTGCGGAGATATACTTCAAAACAAACTCCTCATCTTCCTCTTCACCCCTCCTTGGACGAACAATTGCTATACATGCCTTCTCATAATACTTAACGAACCATATCATAATAGCTACGTTGATGATATTATACAGCGTATGAAATAATGATAAACCGTATGATGTGGAAGCCTGATAATTCAGGTGTTGTTTTTGTAATGCAACCAATTCAGGAGATAGCTGCGATGCAGGTGTGTTTGTTATCTGATCATATACTTCCGGCGAAATAGAAGAAATAAATCCATGCATCTCTGCAGGAGATACCGATGTGACTTTCAAAATAATTGAATCAACTAAACCCACAAAAGGAGTAAAAACTGCTGTAAGCCATACAAGCCCCAACACATTAAACAAAAAGTGTGCGAAGGCAGCCCGCTTTGCCGATAAATTTGCCGGAATAGCCGCCAGGTTTGCTGTCAGGGTGGTGCCCAGATTTTCTCCCATAACCAATGCTGCAGCACTTGGGAAGTCTATCCATCCTTTCACAGCCATAATTAGTGTGAGGGCAATTGTGGCGCTCGACGACTGAACTATTACTGTGAGTACTGTTCCTACTGCCAGGAAAAACAGCACCGACCAGATACCATTGTTGGTGAAATTCTGCAGAAAGGCCAGTATTTCGGGGTTGTTTTGCAAATCAGGCATCGATTCTTGCAGCAGATCCAGTCCAATAAATAGGAAGGCAAATCCAAAGATAAACTCACCTAAAGATTTGTTTTTACTCTTTGATGAAAAGATTAAAGGGAGGGACACTCCCATCAAAGGGATAGATAGAGCACTAATCGAGAATTTACCAAATCCGAAAAATGCGATAATCCATGCAGTAAGAGTAGTACCAATATTGGCACCCATGATAACCCCAATCGACTGCAACAGGCTTAATAAGCCAGCATTCACAAAACTCACCACCATAACTGTGGTAGCCGAAGATGACTGGATAATGGAGGAAATAATTAAACCTGTCAAAACTCCCATCACCCTATTTCTTGTCATTGCCGACAATATGTTCCTTAGCTTATTTCCAGCTAATTTTTGAAGGCCGTCGCTCATTGTTTTCATTCCATAAAGGAATAAGGCCAATGATCCCAGTAGCCTCAAAAAATCAAAAAAATTGTAATCCATTTATAGCAAAATCATGTATTAAACTGCAAAAATAGATAAAAATCTAAAGACTGCAAATAAAGGTGAAATATACATTCAGCAGATCAAACTTATTATTTAAATAATTTCATCTGACATTTAGACAACATCATTATTTCTCAAAATATTTTTCAATTTATAATCGTTTGTAAAGTAATGAGTTATAGAGATTGCTATCTCGGCATTTTCTTATTAAACTGCGGCAACAGAGTTGGAAATTTTATTTTAGATTTCTGATTTAAAATGTCATATTCTAGCGATCTTCTTGAAAGATATTGATAAAATTGATCTCATGTCTTGAATTAGTAAAACTACTTATGGCCACTCCTCCTTGCTTAATTTTACTTCTTACAATAATTGTTGTTTTTTCGTCAATTTGTTCAAATTCAAAAGTGCATTTTCCTGTTTTATTGATGTTCGAAGTTAAAGAAGGTTTTATAGCCTTTTAGTTATTAATTAAAATCTAATTTTTTTAAGGATAGCAATATTGAAGAAAGTTTAGAGAACCGATCACCTGATTAATAATCTTGAAAATGATAGTGGATTTACTGCATCCGACCCCATACCAACTCCTATATTCATTCGAATCTTCTTCGTACCTTATTCGTATCTCCTTCGTATCACGTTCGTATATATACGAAGGAGATACGAAGGAGATACGTATATAATACCAAGTTAAATAGGAGTTGGTATAGACTTGTTGCCTATCTGAATTAACCAAAAAGGTAAACTCAATAGTTGTTTATTTAATTTGTAATGAATACTGTTTAAAATTATTTAACGAAAAATAAGTACGAATTTGTTTGTCTGTTACGGTAATGTCGTATATTTGTGGTGTAATGATATAATAAACGAATTAAAATTAAAATAAGATGGAAAGATTAACGCCGCAGGAAGAGAATATTATGTTGCATGTTTGGGAGCTGAAAGAATGTGCAATTAAGGATGTTGTTGTAAGAATGGAAGAGCCGAGGCCGCCTTACACTACCGTTGCTTCAATTTTTGATAATCTTGAGAAAAAAGGATATCTGAATAAGAGAAGATTCGGGAATGTGAAGGTGTTTAAGCCTAAAATATCGCAGGCGGTTTACAAGAGATATTTCCTTTCGGATGTGGTTAAGAGTTACTTTGATAACTCATATAAAGAACTGGTTTCTTTCTTTGCCAAAGACCAGAAGATTAGTGCTGAAGATCTTAATGAGATTGTGCGACTAATAGAAAAGAGTAAGAAATAAAAATCTAACACTATTAATATAAAAGACCATGCATCCATTATTGATATATATTATTCAGGTTAATATTGCATTGGTAATGTTTTATCTGCTGTATGTGCTGTTTTTTAAACGGGATACCTTTTTGCGTATAAGGCGACTGTTTTTTATAACTGCAATAGTTTTTTCGCTTGCCTATCCTATGTTTGTTGTTGATGGGATTGGTAAAATGTGGATGTCAGCACCCAATACTGCACAGGAAGTGGAGACTGCTGTGTTCATTGACTTGTCGGCAATTTCAATGGTTGTTGAGGGTGAGGCAGTAGTAGCAGATGAACCGGCGCAGATTCCGTGGAAACAGATTGGTATCGGAGTTTATGTTGTGGTTACTCTGTTTTTCATTTCAAGATTTTTATGGCAGCTATTCTCAATTCTGCGTATTAAATGGAAAAGTGAGAAAATAAGGGTGTCGGGAGTGGATGTTTATAACCTTAAAGATGATATAACTCCTTTCTCTTTTTTCGGAATGATATTTATTAATATTGAGAATCACTCTAAGAAAGAGATCGAACAGATTATTATTCATGAGCATACGCATGTTGCAGAAAAACACTCAATGGATATAATTCTTATCGAATTGATTTTACTTGTTAGCTGGTATAACCCGTTTGTTTGGCTTATGAAACGTGAAATTGCCATGAACTTAGAGTATCTGGCCGACAAGGGGGTGTTAAAGGAGGGGGTAGACTGCATCGACTATCAATACCATCTTTTAAGGCTGACTTACCATGGAACCGCAGTTCAGATAGTAAATAACTTTAATGTATCACAATTAAAACAGAGAATTATGATGATGAATAAAACCAGATCTTCTACTCTTAAACTGGCTAAATACTTGCTTGTATTACCACTGTTTTTTGTATTAATAGCAGCAAACAGTGTTTATGCCGGGGATGAAGAGCAGGATATGAAAGAACCACCACCGGTTAAGATGGCAGTAACAGATGAGGTGTTTACTGTTGTAGAGGAGATGCCTCAGTTTCCGGAGGGACAGGAAGGGATGATGAATTTCCTTAGAGATAATACAAGGTATCCTGTTGAAGCTATGAAGGAGGGTATTCAGGGCAGGGTAATTTGTAATTTTATTATCGAAAAAGATGGATCGGTGTCTGAAGTTCAGATAGTAAGAGGGGTTGACCCTAATTTGGATGCTGAGGCTGTGCGTGTTATTGAGTCTATGCCAAAATGGACTCCCGGCAAGCAAAAGAATGAAGTGGTTAGAACTCGTTTTACAATGCCTATACAGTTTAGACTGACGGGTGATAAAACGCCGCCGCCACCTCCACCACCTCCGGTTTCCGGTCAACTGGATTCTGAAAGCGGACAGGAAGATATATTTGTTGTTGTTGAGGAGTTTCCTGAATATCCTGGTGGTGTTGAAGCTATGATGAAATTCCTGAATGATAGCATTGTGTATCCTCCAATAGCTAAGGAGAATGGTATTCAGGGCAGGGTTGTTTCTAATTTTGTAGTTAGAAAGGATGGCACTATTTCTGATGTTAACGTTGTTCGTGGTGTTGATCCTTCGCTCGACAAGGAGGCTGTGAGGGTTATTGAGTCGATGCCTAAGTGGAAACCCGGTAGACAGCGCGGACAAGCGGTCGACGTGAGATTTACTCTTCCCATAGCTTTTAGTCTTCCCAAATCTGATAATTCTGCTGATGGAGGCAGACTTCTTGAGACAAAAGCTGTTGCTGAGGATTTAATACCAAATGAGTATGATATGTCTGTTGTAATGCAGATTGTACAGGATCAGGTATTCCCCGGAGGAGAGAGTGAATTTATGAAATATCTTAATAGTTCAATCAAATATCCTGTTTTAGCACAGGAGAACGGTACTCAGGGATTGGTTAATGCGGTCTTTACTTTTAGTGGCGACGGAGCGATATCGGGTCTCAGAATTTTAGATGAAAATGGTCAGGAAATAGCTGAGGATATCTCAGACAAATCAGGAAAAGCTGCGCTTGCAAGAGAAGCACGCAGGATTATAACAAATATGCCGAAATGGGAAAAAGGACCTTCATATGTAGTTAGCGGTAAGGTTACGGATTCCGGTTCATCTCCAATAATGGGGGCTTCGGTTGTAATTAAGGGTACCAATACCGGCACAATCAGCGATTCGAATGGTAGTTTTGTGGTAAATGTACCTTCTAGAAACGAAACTATTGCCATATCTTTTATTGGATATAAAACACAGGAGTTCTCGCTTGCAAATCTAAATACGCAGTCGGGTACCATTACAAAAACTATTCCAGTAGTATTCAGATTGCAAAACGGAGACGGTAGCTCTGCTTACAGCGGTCCTGAGCCTGATAATGCTGTTGTTGTGGTTGGCTACGGAACAAAATAGACTCCCGTAAATGGGGAGTTGCTTTTCAATTTTTCAATTTTTTCTCGGATGGTCAAAGGAGGGAACTAAAAAACCCTCCTTTGATTTATTTAATTAAAGATAATTATCATGATATATAAGTTACCGGTTCTATTACTATTAGTTGCGAACTCTTTATTACTTGCTGCCCAATCGGACGAAATAAGGCAGGCAATCAGAAATTATCAGTATAACGAGGCTGTAGCATTGTTGGAGAGAGAGCCTCAAGAACGTGAAAACTTATTGCTGCTAGCCGATTGTTATGAAAAACTATATAATTATGAGTATGCTTTAAGCGTTTATAAACAGCTGTTTGAAGAGTATCCCGATGATCATCTGCTCCTTATTTCTTCTGCCGAATGTGCTTCAAAAGCGGGCAGTCCGAATTTGTCGCTGCAATACTGGCTTAAGGCGGATAGTGTAGTGTCTGATAATTTGTTTCTTCAGACTCAGTTAACGATGGCTTTTTATAGGAATAGTAAATGGAACGAAACTATTGAACAGGCTAAAGTTGTTTTTGAGAAGGATTCAGTTCCTATGTTGTTGCGCATAGCAGGTGATGCCTATTTGCAAACTGAATATACCGACTCAGCAATATGGTTTTATTCTAAAGCGATAGAAAAGAATCCGGGCGACTATTTAGCGGTTCATAAGCTTGGCGGCATTTATATGGGTTACGAATTTTTTGATGGTGCCATTGATTTAACAGATACTTATCTTGAAAATATTAACCCTGATCAGCAAATGGTCGGTCAATTAAACGGTGTGGCAAACTACTCGGCAGGCAACTATAAAGAAGCGGTGGAGCGATTTAAAAGTAATGTTGAGCTTGGTGATACTTCATATACTACCTGCTACTATTTGGGTATGAGCCTTTATGCAAGAAAGTATTACTATGAAGCTATTCCATGGCTGGAAAAGGCGTATTATCACAATTATAAGGATATTAACCTGTTGTATTATTTTGGTACAACATTGTCGAGAACTTACGACAAAGAAAGAGGTATTGAGGTATTGACCGAAGGGGTGGGTCTTATAGATGAGGTTGTTGAGATGTTGTATAATTTCGACTGTTCTTTTGCTGATGCTTATCTGCGATCACAAAATTACTATAAGGCGATAGAGTATTATCAATCGGCTTATAAAAAAAGAAGTGATGATCACCATCATATATATAATATTGGATATAGCTATGATTTAATGGGGGATACTAAAAACGCAATTAGTTACTATGAGCGTTTTCTTAAAACTGAACCCGAAGATATTGATGAGTCTGACAGCCCGGCCGATGGTAAGTATTACAGGGCTGCTAAAGTAAGACTGGAAAAACTACGTGAAAAGCAGTTCTTCCAGTCGGGTGATGTTAGTTAGTTGAAAATATCATCAATTCCCTGAGTGCTGATTGGTTCCCTGTTTTGATAAAAATCGGGTGAGAACCTCTCTGATCCTGTACATGGGTTAAAATCGGCAGGTATATCAAACTTGCTGTCGTCGGTGTAATTCAAATCTTTGTCGGCATATACTTTCTGATAGAATAGTCCGTGTATGGGCAATGCCATGCTGGCACCCTGACCGTAAGCCATCCTGTCGAAATGAATAGATCTCTCTTCACCGCCAACCCAGCAGCCGGCAACCAGATCGGGTGTGAACGACATAAACCAGCCGTCGGAGTTGTTGTTTGTTGTTCCGGTTTTTCCACCCATCTCTCCCTTTAGGTTGTATCTCCAGCGAAGTCGGTTACCTGTTCCGCCATCCACAACTGCTTTAAGCATATCAAGCATCTTGTATGAAGTGGATTCACTGAATATTTCTCTCATCCTGGGAACAAAAGAGGCCACTTCATTGCCGTAGGAATCTTCTATCCGTGTAACCAAAACAGGTTCAACACGTATTCCCTTATTGATAAATGAGGAGTAGGCTCCAACCATCTCGTAAACAGAGGCTTCGTTTGGTCCTAATGCAAGAGAAACAACAGGAGGGGCAGGGTTCTTGAGTCCGAACGATTGCAGCATTCTTGCAAAGGCATAGGGTGAGAACTGACTCATTAGATATGCTGTTACCCAGTTGCTGGATCTTTGTAATCCCCATTTAATGGATACTGTCTCTCCGCTTGTATGTCCTGGGTTTCTTGGTGTCCAGGGTTCTCCATTTTCATCCATAAGGGTGATTGACTGGTGGATAAGCTGATCGCAGGGTGTCATTCCCTCTTCCATTGCAAGCGTATATAGATAGGGCTTGATTGTAGAACCAATCTGTCTCTTTCCGGTAGTTACCATATCATACTTGAAGAACTGGAAATCCGGTCCGCCTACGTATGCTTTAACATGTCCGGTATAGGGGTCCATAGCCATAAATCCTGTTCTCAGGAAATTTTTATGGTATCTTATTGAATCCCACGGTGTCATTAGGGTGTCTATCTCCTGATGTTCCCACGAGAATACTTTCATCTCAACCGGCACTTCCTTGAAGTTTTTTATTATATCGGCTTCGCTTAATCCGTCATTGCGCAATACCCGGTATCGTTCGGTCTGCTTCATCGCTCTCAGCATCAGATCGTCAACCTGATCAGCTACATCCCGTGAATAAGGAGCATATTTAGCGCCTTTTTTCTCTGCAAAGAACTGGTCCTGAAGATATTCACCCATGTGCTCTTCAACAGCCTCTTCGGCGTACTTCTGCATTCTGGAGTCGAGGGTAGAATAAATCTTTAAACCATCGGTATAAATATTATAGTTTGAACCATCTGCTTTAGTGTTTTTGTTGCACCAGCCATATAGAGGGTCAACCTCCCATGAGACTGAGTCTTCGAAGAATTGCTGGTCTTGCCACGATGCGTAATTCTTTCTCTCAGGCTTCTTTGCCATCATAATTTTGGCAAGATGTTGCCTATAGTAAGGAGCGGCAACGTCAACGTGGCTCGAACGGTTGAAGTCGATTTCCAAAGGCATCTGAATAAGGGAATCTGTTTCCTGACGGGTAAGGTGTCCGGCTTTTCGCATCTGCGAAAGTACAACGTCTCTTCTGTCTTTTGTTACTTCCGGTCGCCTTACAGGGTTGTAAAGCGATGAGTTTTTAAGCATACCTACCAGCATTGCCGACTCTTCAATGCTAAGCTCACCGGGAGTTTTATTGAAGTATGTACGGGCAGCCGACTCAATACCTACGGCGTTGTAGTTGAAGTCGTATTTATTTAAATAGAGGTTTATTATTTCATCTTTAGTGTAATATCTTTCAAGCTTAACTGCAATTACCCATTCTACAGGTTTCTGAAATACTCTTTGAATCTTACTGTTTGCTCTTGGAGAGTAGAGTAGTTTGGCTAACTGTTGCGAGATTGTACTGCCGCCACCACTTTCTTCGCGACTAAGTATAAGTGTTTTGAAAATTACTCTTCCTAATCCTATAATGTCGATACCTGAGTGGGTGTAGTAGCGAATGTCTTCTGTGGCAATCAGGGCATCAATGAGGTATGGGGAGAGATCGGTATAGTCGACAAATATACGGTTGTCATCGCTTAATGAGTATGTAAACAACATTTCGTTGTCAGTAGATATAACCTGCGATGCATATTTGTCGATAGGATTCTCCAGTTCATCAATATCGGGCAGATAGCCTACAGCACCGGTAGATAAAAGGGTGAAAAACAGGATTGCAGCCAAAACCAGCACTCCGAATATACCCCACATTATTTTGATAATGCTTCGTTTGCCGGACCGGCTTTTTCCTTTTGTTTTACTATTATTTGTATTATTTTTTTTAGCCATACTTTAAAAGATACTGTAAACTAAGTATTTATATGTTACTTATAAGGCGCAAAAGTACATAAAAGCATCGTAAACAGGAAGTAACAATTATTAAAAATAGTTTTTGAGACCGGTTGTTTAAAATTTAAACGTGAATCCGCCCAATATATTTATCCCCTGTGCAGGATAGCCATACCAAATGTCGTACTTCTGAGAAAGGATATTGTTTGCCTTGAGATTAAAAGAAAATGAGTCGTTTATCTCATAAATACCACCCATGCTAAGGTCGTTGATATTATCCATCTCAACATTAGAGCCATTGTAGCTCCAGCGCTCACCGGCAATATAGTAGTTGAGGGTTAGCTTGAGATTGTCAATTACATCAAGAGTTGCACGAAGGTCTAATTCGATTCCGGGCTGGTTATACGCTTTAGGATCGCTAATGGTGGTATCAAAAATTGACATCTCCGTAACATCATAGAAGTTCTTTTTCAGTCTTAGCGAAATGTCTAACGGTGCCCATATATTGGATTGAATCATACCTCCAATAAATGAGTGCGACAAGGATCCGTATACTGGTCGCAGGGTTTCCATAAACGGACCAAATGCGTCTCCTCCGATTAAATCTCTGCCGTTTAATATCAGAAAATGCTCATCTTCGGTCTTGCGGTAACCACCAAAAGCATCAAAACGGAATCCGCTTAATTCGCCAATCTTTACTCCTGCTTCAATATCTACAATAGAGAATGAAGCTTTGACAGGTACATAGCTAAGGATGTATCTCGACTCATTCATTATGTCGATGTAAGTATTATGGTCGAATCCACCATGTACTTTAGCGTATATAGATGAATGGTCGGTAATACCAAATCGTACGTCTACATTGGGAACAACACGAATCTTGGAGTTCTCTGAGTTCTGGAACAGAACATCGGCACCAAGTCTGGCATTCCAGTTGAGTCCGCCAAAATTCACAAAGGGTGATGCGTTTACCAGAAAATAGTTGGAGGTATTTCCATTGTATAATGTTGTAAGAATCGATCCATCAATACCTATCTTACTGTTACCCTGAAACGGTTTATCGAAACCTACCATAGCGTATATTTCATTACCTTTCATCCAGTCTAATGAAGCCGGACTCTGTTTGGTGTTGAAGTTTTTGAAGTCGATAAGCCCCTTGAAGTTAAACAGGTCGGATGGGGCCGACTGAACTCCTGCACTTACATTAAAAACACCGAAGTTTTGCTTTTCGTTATCAAAATGCCATCCGTTGCCGAATGCATTTCCATAATAGTTGTACATTGAATGGAGATAAGACAGATTCATTTTTAAAGTCATTGTTTCTGCCATATGAGTGTAGTTTAACGCACCCAAATTGTCCATGCGGGTAGCATTGTTGCCGTCGGGATCCGATTCGGGCTGCACATACTTAACATTTCCGTTGGTTGAGTTGTGAAGGAATGAGAACGCCAGATTATGATTGTCGTTATCAACAAGCCTGTATCCCAGTGCACCATCAATATTTGCATAATTACCTGCATTGAAGTAGAGGTAACCGCGTTGAGTACTAAACGGTATTTCCGTCATTATATCTCCCGGCTCTGAAAGTGCAATTTCAATGGGAGGTGTAACCCGCCCAGCCCAAGTTGAGTAGTTGGTGTTTGCTTTCTGCACAGTTGGCTCTCTTAATGTGGGCAGTGAGTTAATTTTATCTGCATCCAGCAGGGTAGGGTTAAAGTCACGTTCAAGCTCCATCTGTCTTCTCAAAAGTGAGTCCTGTGTCTGTCCAAATAGTCCAGCAGACATTGCTGTAACAGCTATTGAAATTATTAATTTTTTCATATACTTCAGTTAATTTTTCTATGTTTTTTGTTTATCAGCTCCTAATTGCCTAATCTGGCATTAATCATTTGCTGAATGTCGGCTTCATTGCCCTGGTAGTTATTTCTAAGGCTTTCGAGATACTGACGGGCCTGAAAATCATCTCCTTTTGCAAGGTATGTATCCGATAAAACAATTAAGGCTCTTGCCATCCAGTATTGGTGAGCTGTGCCTTTCTGCATGAACTCTTTAACCTGTGCTTCCGCCTGATCGTAGAGGTTACGCCTATAGTAGTTGTCGGCCAGCAGAAACTGTGCTTCCGCTCCGTAAACGCTGCGAGTGTCGGCCGAAACAAACTTAAGATCATCAATTGCACTTTCAGTTTCGTTAACCTGGATATAAGCCTTGGCGCGAAGGTAACGTGCTTCTATTACGGTTTCGGTAGACAAGCCACTATTAGAAAGCAGATCGGTTGCCGCTCTTGCAGCCTCGTGGTATCCTCCCAGCTGAGTTTGAGAGCGAACCACACCAATTAGCCCTATTTGCTTGTTTGCAGCACTTCTGGCAACATTAGAAAGCCTCGAATAATCAGCTAATGCCTGTCGCCAGTTCGAATTCTTATACTCTGTTTCCGCTGTGTAAATAAGTGCATTTTCCTGAAACTTAGTGCTGCTTGCATCAATAACCCTTCTGAAGTGCGAAAGCGCCTGCTGCTCATTACCCTTCTCATCCTGTATAACACCAAGATAATAGTGCGCATCACTATTATATGCACCATTAGGATAAGATTGCAGATATTTATTCATCGATGATTCGGCATCGTTTCTGTTACCTCTCATATAAACACTTTCTGCAGCAAGATAGGTAAGTGAGTCTTGTCTGGAAGGTGTAATACGCATTCCCCCCGGAAGTGCGTTGGCATAATCTACATAACTTTGGATATCATTCATATCCCGATAGACAGTTTCCATCGATACAAGCGCATTACGCGCATCGTCTGAACCGGGGAATTTAGAAATCACACTCTTGTAGGCATTTATGCTTTGCTGATAATTACCGGAGTTGTAGTAGAGCTGACCAAGCTGAACGCCGCCCTGACCGGCAAGGGGACTATTCGGGAAATCACTTACAAGCCTTTGCAAAACACTTATGGCTTCGTTTTCTCTGTTGAGCATAGTGAGTGCCCTGCTCTTTTCGTATAAGGCATCATCAAAATATTGAGAGTTGGGATACTGCCTCATCAGATTGTCTAATGCTGTTATTTTACCCTGATAATTGTGCTGCAAACCCATCACAAATGCACGCTGATATGCAGCATAGTCGGCTGCAGCCGGATTTATATCTGCCGCTTGTGCATAAAATCTCTCTGCATCACTAAAATTCCTGTTGAAGTAATAGCTGTCGCCAATTCTGTTTAGTGCATCAGCATACTCCGTTCTCTGTCGGTTAGGTTCAGCAGCGATATATTGCTGAAATGCGTTCACTGCCTGCGAGTATTGCTGCTGCTTGAATAGTGAGTAGCCAAGGTTGTACCAGCCAAGTGCATAGTTAGGAAATGATGAGGTAGCATTTTGTGTGAACTGCCTGAAATCGGCTGTTGCACTCACGTAGTTGCCCATTCTGTAATAAGTTTCACCACGCCAGTATAACGCACTGTTGCGTGCTTCAGGATTCTGGTTGCCCATGCCGATGCTGTTATTAAAAAACTGCACAGCCTGGTTCATATTACCATTAATAAACTCCTGTGCTCCCAGCTGAAAAAGAACCATCTGCTTTGCTTCCTGAATTCTGCGCCCCGGGTTATTAATGCGGTTTATGGCATTAAGCGCTGCCTGATAGTCTTTTGTAGTCAGAAATGTTTCAGCAAGAATATCATTTACCTGATCGGTATACTGAGAATTTGGAAACTCTCTCAGATAGTTTTCGAAAAGGGTAATCGACTCGCTAAAGACCGAGAAGTTTGTTTCGTGAGCAAGAAGTGCATAGTTGAACATGGCAGTCTCGCGCACCTGCGGATCGTAATTATCGCGGGATGCTGCTTCAAAAGCCATCTGTGCCTGCTGTTTCTGGTTGAGTTTGAGGTATGACTGACCCAATTGGAGTTGTGCGTTTTGTGAGAGGGCATCCGACTCGCCAATTGCTCTCTGAAACATCAGAACTGCATCGTTGTATTTTGCTGTTTCGAAATAAGAAAGTCCCAGAAAATATGCATCTCCGCGTAATGGCCTTTCTGCCCCAACCAGATATCGCTCGTAGTAGGGTATTGCTCTTGATGGTTGCCCCAAACGGTAGTAGCTGTTGCCTAAAATGCGACTAACCTCGGTTGTATGTCTGCTTTGCGGGTATCTGTTTATAAATGCTTCGGAGAGACTTATTGCCTGATCTATATTGGCATCAAAAAAGGCTGCCTGTGCTGTGTAGAATGCAATTTCTTCCTGATATTCGGGGTGATTACGCAATCGCTCAAACCTGTTCATGGCACTGTTATAGTTACCATTTGAGAACTCAATGTGACCAAGGTAGAAGTCGGCCGCATCACGATATTTTGTACTGTTTTGCGAAAGGAGTCCGAAGTAACGCATTGCTTCATCCTTATTGTCTAACTGTAGATGTGTATATCCTGCTCTGAAGCTGTAATCTTCCTGCTCGGTAAGGTTAAGATAATCAAGATCGGCAAGATTAAACCATGTGTTTGCTACATCCCACTCTTCTTTATCGAAATAGTAAGATGCAATCAGGAAATTAACCTGGTGACGGTGAACCGACTCCGGATAGTTCTCCAGAAACTTTTTCATGGCGTCGCCACTGTTTTCTTTGCCAGTGCGGTACCTGGCAACAGCAATCATATACTCTGCTTCTTCTTTAAGGTAATTGTCTTCTGTTTCATCAGAAAACTTAAGCAAGAGATCCTCTGCTCCTGTCCAGTTCCCATTAAGGAACATCTCTTTACCCTCATTAAATATCTTGTTGGGCTGAGAACTATAAGCAGTTCTCTGAGCAGTTGTAACCTGCGTTATTAAGGCGAGAGTGAGTATTAAAATAATTTTTTTCATGCTCTTTTGTATAATTGATTAATCCAATTAAATGGTTTGTTCTTTGTAGTCAAAAGTTGGTTTCACTATTGCTTTTCAACAGTTTTTTTACTCCTTCTTTTATGGAGTTAAGTCCGAAGTCGTCGGGATTCAGTTTATTACGCTTAATAAATATAAGCTCGGAAACATCATCCTGCGCTTTGAGACCACTGTAATCATCTACTTTACACCCGAAAAACATATCTACTGTATGCACTTCAAAGTCTGAATAGTTATATATATTGGGTATTGAAAAAAGATATTGCAGCCGGGTTGCTGTTAGTCCCGTTTCTTCCAATACCTCCCTCTTCATTGCATCTTCTGCCGTTTCATGTAAATCTACAAAGCCGCCGGGCAAATCAAAAGTACCTTTTGCCGGCTCCTTAGCTCTGCGTGCCACAAGAATTTCACCCTTCTCATTCTCTATCACTGCAACCGATGCAGATGACGAGTTGAAATAGTAAATGAAATTGCAATTACCACACTTTTTGGATTTCTCATTATTCTCCATGAATTGTGCGGAACCACATTTAGGGCAGAAACGGAATTTATGCAGCGGATGTTTCATTACTTCTTCATTTCAACAATTCTGGTCTTAGGTTGTTTACGGTTTCTGTCTTCAACTGCATTAATTAAATTATCGGCCAGTGCACTAAAAGCCATGCCGGTGATGCTGTTTTCGTTGAGAGCAACAGGTTGGCCATCGTCGCCACCCTCTCTGATGCTTTGCACAATAGGTATTTGTCCCAGCAGATCATAGCCTTGCTCTTCAGCCAGACGCTTGCATCCATCCTTACCAAATATATAGTATTTGTTTTCAGGCAGCTCGGCAGGTGTAAACCACGCCATGTTTTCTATCAGACCTAATATCGGAACGTTGACCTTATCACCTGCAAACATGCTTATACCTTTTCGGGCATCGGCAAGAGCAACCTCCTGAGGTGTGCTCACAATAACTGCCCCCGTGATGGGAATTGTTTGTACAAGAGTGAGATGTATATCACTTGTGCCGGGCGGAAAATCGATAAGGAAATAGTCGAGTTCACCCCAGTCGGCATCTCCTATCAGCTGCTTAAGCGCATTGCTTGCCATTGCACCGCGCCATACAACGGCATCATCTCTATTAACAAAGAAACCTATCGATAGCATTTTGATGCCGTAGTTCTCTATAGGCACAATAAGTTCGCGACCATCCTTTCGATTGATTTCGGGAGCCGCATTTTCTACATCCAGCATCCTAGGAACAGAAGGGCCGAATATATCAGCATCAAGCAGTCCCACTTTATAACCTTTATTTGCAAGTGCCACGGCAAGATTAGTACAAACGGTACTTTTTCCCACTCCCCCTTTTCCCGAGGCAACGGCAATAATATTCTTAACTCCCGGAAGCAGTTCGGGTAGTTCGGGACGGGGAGCCTGCTTAGATTTCACAGATATGTTGCCCTTAATATCAATGTCTTTATCGGCATAGGTCAGGATTGCTTGCTCTGCCATCTTCACAAGCGATTTTATAAATGGGTCGTTCACCTTCTCTGTTATCAGCGAAAAACTCACTTTCATTCCATCTATACGAATATCATCTTCTACCATTCCGGCAGAAACAATATCCTGTCCCGTTCCGGGATAACGCACATTCTTTAGTGCATCTATAATCAGTTGCGGATAAATTGCCATAATTCAAATGTTTCTTCTGCGTCCAAAGCTTCGGTAATCATCTTTTTCTATCTCAATATCAGGTTCTGTCCATACGCTTTTTTCGTTACATACAAACTTGATATATTTTATTGATAAACCGCGCTCAAGCCACTGTTGTTCATAAAATGTTTTTATTTCGAGAATATCATCTTCCAGTCCCGAATTATACAAATCATCACTGTCGAAAAGAACAGGCAGACTGTTCTCCTCAATCATTGCTTTTGTATATGTATAAAGAAAATTGCTGTCGGTTTTCAGATGTATAATTCCGTTTTTCTGTAGTATTGAGCTGTACTCCTGCATGAATCGGGTAGAGGTGAGACGTTTATTCACCTTACTCATCTGAGGGTCGGGGAATGTGATCCATATTTCTGATACTTCATTTGCCGCGAAGAAGTGATGAATAAGCTCTATGTGAGTGCGAATAAATGCTGCATTTGTAAGGTTTTCTTTAATTGCCTGTGTGGCACCTTTCCACATTCTCGCCCCTTTTATATCGATGCCGATGAAGTTTTTGCCGGGAAACCTGCGGCTGAGTCCTACTGTATACTCACCTTTTCCGCACCCCAGCTCAAGAATAATGGGGTTGTTATTTTTAAAATAGGTGTGCCATTTGCCTTTCAATGGAAACCCGTCACTACTGAGTGCTTCAAATGTGTACTGAAACACATTGCTATAGGTAGCCATTTCGGCAAATTTAGCTAATTTATTCTTTGCCATTTCAAAAACTATAATCTAATAACCGATAGTTGGTTTAATCAAAATGTTTAAACAAGAACATTACAAAAGTAACATTTAAACGTTAAATAGCGAAACTTTCGGGTTTTGAATTAATTGACACTTTTTTTTCATTATGATTAATGTAAAAAAATTATACCTTTGTTTAATTAAACTAATAAACAAACTATATTGATATGAGAGTTAATGAGATAATGGCTCAGTTAGAGGCAAAACATCCTGGTGAATCTGAGTATCTACAGGCTGTGAGAGAGGTGTTGGTGTCAATTGAGGATGTGTATAACCAGCATCCTGAGTTCGAAAAAGCAGGTATTGTTGAAAGAATTGTTGAACCCGACCGCGTGTTTACCTTTCGTGTTCCGTGGGTCGACGATAAAGGACAGGTGCATGTGAATATTGGCTACCGTGTTCAGTTTAACGGAGCAATAGGGCCTTACAAGGGCGGTATACGTTTTCACCCTTCGGTGTCACTCTCTTCACTTAAGTTTTTAGGATTTGAGCAAACTTTTAAGAATGCCTTAACTACGTTGCCTATGGGTGGCGGTAAGGGGGGATCCGACTTTAACCCTAAGGGACGCTCGCAAGCCGAAATTATGCGTTTCTGTCAGGCCTATGTGCTGGAACTGTGGAAATTTATTGGTCCCGATACCGATGTTCCTGCCGGTGATATCGGCGTGGGCGCAAGAGAGGTGGGATATATGTATGGTATGTATAAAAAGTTAGCAAGCGAGCATACAGGCACATTCACAGGTAAAGGGTTGTCGTTTGGTGGCTCTCGCCTTCGTCCCGAAGCTACCGGTTTCGGTGCTTTATATTTTGTGCAGAAGATGTGCGACGAGTATCATATTGGTTTGAGAGGAAAAACTGTTGCAGTTTCGGGATTTGGAAATGTGGCATGGGGTGCTGTTACCAAAGCAACTGAGCTTGGCGCAAAAGTGGTGGCTATATCGGGCCCCGACGGCTATATTTATGATGAGGATGGTATCAACACTCCGGAGAAAATTGCTTATATGCTTGAGCTGAGAAATTCGGGTGAGGATATTGTTGCTCCGTATGCGGATGAGTTTCCGCGTTCTAAATTCTTTGCCGGAAAGAAACCCTGGGAGTGCAAGGTTGATATTGCGCTGCCTTGTGCTATTCAGAACGAATTGAACCTGGAGGATGCAAAGACTCTGAAGGGGAATGGTGTTCTGCTTGTTGCTGAAGTGTCTAATATGGGATGCACTGCCGAAGCTGTTGATTTCTTTCTGGAGAATGAGATGCTGTTTGCACCTGGTAAGGCTGTTAATGCCGGTGGTGTGGCATGCTCGGGGTTAGAGATGACTCAGAATGCTATGCATATATCATGGGCCAACGAGGAAGTTGATCGCTGGTTGCATCAGATCATGAGTGAGATACATGCACAATGTGTTGAATATGGTCAGGTGGGCGACTATATAAACTACGTGAAAGGTGCAAATATTGCCGGATTCATGAAGGTTGCCGATGCTATGATGGCTCAGGGGGTGGTGTAAAACCTTACTCTGTCGATGTACATCTCAACCGGCAGCGTTTCGGGATCAACACTGCCAACCCAGTTGCCGCCGAGCTGCATATCTATAAGGAGATAAAAATCCTGCTCGCTGAATGGGAACTGACCCTCTTCTGAAGTCTCGATTCTTGGATAGGTGAATGTGTGGTGATCGTTTACAAAAAAGCGGAGACTATCGGCATATTTTTCTACAACATAATTATTATAATCCTCCGGATTGATAGGGGCTGTGCCTCCATTCGGGGGATTTTTAATGTTTAATGTGTAGCTGTAATGAGTATGTATTGTTTGATATACAAAATCATCATGATCTAATCTTTCCATTATATCAATTTCACCATCCGAAGGCCATTGTGAGTTTTCCGGCAGCATCCAGAAAGCAGGCCATGAGCCCTTTGCCCCATTAAGCTTGGCCCTTATCTCCAATCGTCCTTCTCCAAATGATTTCTTGTCTTTAGTATATACTCCGCCGGTAATAAATGGTGCTGTATCATTAGGAAGAACATCATTAACTATTCCTCGTAATATCAGATTACCGTTGGCCACCTCATATAAATCATCATAATCACTCATGTAGTTATTCCAGTCGCTTTTGCCGCGCGGTATCTTTGTCCACACTGTATAGTCGATGTCCGTACCATCAAACTCCTCTTCCCAGACTAACTCCCACTGAGGTTTAGATTCTTTTTCTTTGTTACTGCTGCATGAAGAAATGGCAACTCCGGTTATTACTGCAATGATTGTGGCAAGTGTGCCTAATATTGATTTACGCATAATTTTATTTTTATAGATTATTACAAATATAGTATCTTTGAGATTAAACTATGCCTGAATAATAAAAAAAGTAATAAATGACTCCATTTCTCTATAAAGTTGCAGATGCATTTTACACTGAGTACGGTTCGGAACTCTATAAGCATACATTTGTGTTTCCTAATCGCAGGGCGGCAATGTTTTTCCAGAAGTATCTTGCTGAAATTGCAGGAAAGCCGCTGTTTTCGCCAATAATAATTACTATTCAGGAGCTGTTTGCATCGCTCTCTTCGTATCAGCAAGCCGACAGGATTGAGATGCTTGTAATTCTTTATAACCATTATCTTAAAATAAGCGGCTCGACTGAGTCTTTTGATGATTTTCTGTTCTGGGGGGATATGCTTATAAATGATTTTGATGATACCGATAAATTCATGGTGGATGCCCGCGAGCTGTTCAGGAATGTATATAATTTTAAAACACTTGATGATGATCTGACTCACCTTGGGGAGTTGCAAGTTGAGGCTATAAGAAGATTCTGGAATAATTTTATGCCTGTAGAGGGTAACGAGACTAAAGAGAAGTTTCAGGAGACATGGAAGATTTTATACGATTTGTATGAAGCTTTTCGATTTACTCTGCACGAAAACGGAAGGGCTTATGAGGGCATGATGTATAGGGAAGTGGTGGAGCAGACAAGGAGTGGGGAACTGAATCATGAACCGACTGCCGGATATGTTTTTGTGGGATTTAATGCTCTTACTCTCACGGAGATTAAATTGATGGAGTTTTTAAGAGATAGTGGACAAGGTGATTTTTATTGGGACTATGAGTCGGTTTTTGTGCATGATGAACTAAACCGTGCCTCTTTTTGGGTTAAAGAGAACCTGAGTCGGTTTCCGTCTAAATTAAACTTCAATGGTCTCAAAGATACAGCTTTAGAAAAAGACGTAGCTTCAGAAAAGAAGGGGTTTAAAACAAATATCGAAGTGGTTGGGGTTCCTTCGGGGGTGGGACAGGCAAAGCATATTTCTCATATTATTTCAAACCTTATTGATAAAGGAGAAATAAGCAACTCCGATGAGGCTATTAATACGGCTATTGTGCTACCGGACGAGAGTCTTCTGCTTCCTGTTCTTTACTCTATTCCCGAAGAGATTGGAAAAATTAATGTGACAATGGGTTACAGCCTTTCGCACTCCTCAATTGCGAGTCTGGTTGAGCATATCGCCCTGTTGCAGCAAAATAAGAGAAGCTGGAATGGCGAAACGGCATTTTATCACAGATATGTGAAGGCAATTCTTAATCACCCATTAGTAGCCCTTTCGGCGGGTGAGTATGCGGAGAACCTAAAAGATCATATTGTAAAGTTTAACCGAATAGTAGTTCCGGTTTCTGAGGTGCCGTCGCAGGAGCTTTTGAGGTTGATATTTACTCCTGTTACAGAATGGTATGAGATATCCGGTTACATGCACTCAATTTTTGCTTATTTGTATGGAAGTATGACCCATGAGAAGCAGTCGACTGAAGAAGATACCCGCTCAATTGATTTGGAGAGGGAGTTTATTGTTCAGTATTATAAAACCATTACGCGGTTGCAGGATAAACTGAGCGGGTCGGTAAACATGACTGTCGACACTTTCTTCCGACTGCTTAAGAAAATGGCGCATAGTATCAGTGTTTCGTTTAGCGGAGAGCCTTTGTCGGGATTGCAAATTATGGGTGTTTTGGAGACCAGGGCAATTGATTTCGACAATCTTATTATTCTATCAATGAATGAGGGGATATTTCCATTGAAAAACAGTGCTAACTCCTTTATACCTTATACTCTTAGAAAGGGGTTCGGGTTGCCCACATATGAGCATCAGGACAGCATTTTTGCTTATAATTTTTATAGAATGATTAGCAGGGCTAAAAATGTATACATGCTTTATGATACTCGTTCTGAGGGCGTGCAAACGGGTGAGGTGAGTCGTTACTTCTATCAGATAAAATATCTTTATCACGAGAGTTTTAATATTACTGAAAGGGTTCTGGCTTATAATGTGAGTACTCCCGAGATTGCTCCTGTGACAATTGAGAAGAGCGATGAGGTGATGAAGAAGCTTGATGAGTTTAGGGTAGGAGGAGAAAAATCGCTGTCGGCATCAACAATTAATAATTATATTGATTGTCCGTTGAAGTTTTACTTTACTGCCGTTGAGGGTTTGTCTGAAGAGTCTGAAGTTCAGGAGTCGGTTGAGTTTGATGTTTTCGGCTCCATCTTCCACAGAATAATGGAGATAATATATAAGCGTTATACAAACACGACTGTCACTCCAGATGTTCTTTCTGAAATTATTAAGAATGATGCTTACCTTACCACCATTCTGGAAAAGGCTTTTGCCCGTTATTATTTTAAAGATGAGGAGAAACCACGTCCTTTGGAGGGGCAATACTATCTTATTGGAGAGATTTTAAAGAGTTATGTGAAGCAAACCTTAGAGGCTGATAAAAAGTTTACACCGTTTACATACATAGGTTCAGAATATAAATTTAATAGAGAATACAGGGTCAATAGCAAACTGTCTGTTAACTTTAAAGGCAGTATTGACCGGGTGGACCGGGTGGGGGAGTCGGTGCGGATAATCGATTATAAGTCGGGCAATGGTGATACAAATTTCAATGAGTTTGTTCATCTTTTTGATTCTTCTAAGGATAAGCGACCCTATCAGATTTTGCAGGTGCTGATTTACGGTCTGTTTTATATTCTGGAAAACGCAGATGTGAGATTGTCGCCGTCTGTTTATTATCTACGCTCGGTGTTTAAGGATTTTAAGCCAGCAATAACGTTCAAGAGCCAACCAATAGACGACTTTTCAGCCTTTCTTCCGGAGTTTAAAGTGTTGTTTGATGAGTTGATTGAAGAGATATTTAATCCTGCAATTCCGTTTTCACAGACACAGAACAATAAAAATTGTCAGTGGTGCGCTTTTAAAGAGTTGTGCAATAAGTAGGAAGGCAAGTGATTAAGCAAGTAAGATTTACTTATTTACAGATTAAACTTCTCCTTTATTTCTGAGTAGCTGTCAAATACATAGTCGGCCCCCGCATCAAACAAACGTTCTGAATTAAAAGATGTGGTTAGTCCCGCAGTTACACACCCCGCCTTTTTCCCGGCAATAATACCATTAATTGAATCTTCAATAACAAGAGTTTCAGAGCCGTCGGCGCCAAACTTTTCTAAAGCCAGCAGGTAGGGGTCGGGGTTTGGTTTATGTTTTTGTGTATCCTCTTCAGCTACAACAACATCAAAGTGCTGAAGATGGTTAATTAGCTCATTAACTTTATTAACCGAAAAGCGTGAAGATGAGGTGACTAGACCAACCTGAATATCTCTAATACTTTCTCTGAAATCAGTGAAACCCTCAATATAATCAAGCTCGGCCAGCAATCCTTCAAAATAGACATTCTTCTCCTCAAGTAGCTGTTCGATCTCAATGCTACTGTCGATATTATGAAATACATGGCTAAAGAAGGATTCATCTGATCTGCCTACATATTCGTTAAGAAACGGCTGATTGTAAGGGATACTGTGCTTCTCTAAGGTAAGCCCCATTGCACGGAGATGTAGTCGCTCTGAGTCGATCACCACACCATCCATGTCAAATAAAATAGTAGTAAAGTTTCTGTTGTGCATTCTCGTTTGCATACAGTTTGAACGGTAATTTAAGTAATTTGTTCAGTTATTTAAAATTAGCCGGATATGTAACTTTATACTTTATAGTACCATCCAACTGGCGTAGCCAGGTATCAAATTCTCTCTTATTCTCCTTTAAAACAACCACCCTGACTCCATTCATGACCGGTTTAGGGGTATATGTTGTTGTCCATCCGCTAAAGTGCCCATATGCCAGAGCAATGTCGTAATAATCTACAATATAATCATTTACATGGTCGTGCCCCACAAAAGTTCCCATTACATCACGCATTTCGCGCATAGCTAAGAACATACCTGAGTTGAGCTCTGAGGGACATTCATCTTCCTTTCTTACGCCATATCTCACATTTTTCTCATCATCAAATGCAGTTCTGTACTCCGGAAGAGGGATATGAAAATATGCCAGTGCAGGCAGAGGCACCATATTATTCTGTATTGTATAGTGAATACTTTGTTTTTTGTACCAGTTAATCTGTTCGGTTGTCAGCCATCCGTAACCCTTTACCCC
>CAZYNA010000002.1:68571-73464 GCA_964648775.1 uncultured Proteiniphilum sp.
GTTTTTTGTACCAGTTAATCTGTTCGGTTGTCAGCCATCCGTAACCCTTTACCCCATCGATAGTGGAATAAGCACCTGAGTCGAAGCTGTAAATAAGCGCACCCACATTAAGGTCGCGGTCGCTATGATAAACAGGGAAAACATCATTAAGAACTCTTCCTCCCAAATTATTGGCAGTTGTATTCAGGTTATATGGGTAGGCGGTAACAATATCTGCAATATCTTCGCGGGTAACACCATGCTCATGATCATGGTTGCCCAGAGTAACAGCAAACGGGATTTCTCTTTCAATAACGAACTTCGTTATATCGTCCCATCCCTTAGCAGAAGCAGTTACAATATCTCCTGAGAACACTACCATATCAGGTTTTTCGGCATCAAGCACAATTGGGATTAGCATTAGTGTAGTATCAGATTTTGGATTGGCATGCTCATAGTGCATGTCGGTAAACTGTATAATCTTAAACTCACCATTTTTATTGAACTGCAACTTCCGTGCACCCGCTATATGGGAGAACAAAAGGGCTACCAGTATTAGTACTGATTTATTAACACTAAAATTCATACTCAAAAGTTTTAATTGATACATTACTACTTATTAACCGGGATAGCCCTTTTTTCTTTTTTATCTTAAATAAACAGCTTCAAAAAGAGCTATGGTTTCTCCATTCTCATTTAACATAGTAAGTTTACCACCCTCCACTGAGTAGCTCTTTGCATTGTTAAATAAATCGAGGTAATCCTGCTCATAATCAATATCCATACAAGCCATTCTTGTTGAAGCCAACTGAGAGAAGCTTATATTTCCTTTGGTATCTTCTGTATCAGAAAGCTCATAAGAACCCATCATGCTGTTGCAACCTGTTGCACCTGTAATTCTGTTGTCTTTGCAATGCAGTATAAAATGTGGCTCTCTGAATTGCTCCTCATCTGCATCAAACTTACGGTTGCCAAGCTCAATTAGTTTCCAGTATTTTTCTGTAACTACATTGTCCATATCAATCTTAATAAGATTATACATCTCTGCAGGTATTGAACCCTCAATCTTATTACCTTCAATATCGAGTGCAATTAATCGGTTTTCACCAACCTGAAACCACTGATCAGTATTAGAAGCCTCATCAATTAACTTAACTTTTCCACCATGTTCGTCCCATTCAAACGTACCGTTTACACGGAATTTATCACTCCCTTTACCAAGGTACTCAGTTACTTTTTCATAAGTGTTGTCGCTGCTTAAGCGAATCTCGGTTACAATTCCTTCACAGTCGGCACAAGGAAGAGTACCCTTATACACACCTGCCCAATCTAATGAATTTTCACTTGAATGCGCTGCTCTGAACTCATCAGTTATTTCAAAAGCCTCATCACTGTTGCTATTATCAGATTTACCTGTTTGTTTACTTGGATTGCAGGCTGCCATAGCTGCAATAATGATTAACAGAAGAATATTTTTCTTCATAATTTTCAATTTTAAAACGTTAAAAGTATTTAGTTAAATAATCTCTTTCCTTTTTTTTATTTGATTTACAATGACAAATGAAGCTGTTATCAATATAATTATAAGTGCGGCGTATGCAACTGCGTCAGTTACTTTTATGCTTGTTGGATTAAACCTGAACTCAATAGTATGTTTACCCTCGGTAACAGGTAATGCACGCAACGTGTAATTAGCTCTTATCATCTCAGCCGGCTCACCATCAATAGTTATTTGCCATCCTTTAGGATAGTATATCTCAGAAAACAGAGCCAGTTCATCTCTTTTTGCATCTACGTCATAAATTATATAATCGGAATCATATTCTTTAATAACTATAGAAGATTCAGAATTGTTTAAACCGGCATCATTTTCAGTTGGCAAAGTTATATTATTGAAATTAAATCCGGATAAAACATGTTCGAATTTTTTATCAGTAACTGCCTCTTTTTTTAGATCCAAAGCAACCAAAGCATCAATCTCTTCATCTGCATTGTTCACAAAATGAATGTTTTGCACAAACCAAGCATTACCCATGGCGTGAGGGTTTTCGATGGGGATTGTGGTGCCTTCCTGCCCGGGCAAAATTACCCATTTTGTGTTAAGCATATTCAATATTTTGAACTTTTCAGCATCAACAGAATCAAGTATACCCTGATTGTTGAATATCTCCTGCTGCAGTGCCATCATTTCTCCCGAAAGATGAACATCAATCAGGTCCTGATAGCGACGAAGCTTAGCGGCATGATAGCCACCAATAACCTTGTGCCAGTAGGGGGTTACACCATCGTTGAAAGTGCTTGTTGCCATGTTCAGTACACGGTAATATTTAGTTGTATCCTGTAAGATCACTTCATCGGCATAAGACTTAGTAAACATTTGCTGCTGAGCCGATTCGTATACGAAGTCGTCGTCATTAAGATACCTCTTGTTCACACTCCACATATCAGCTAAGCAAAGCAGCAGTATGAGCGCAACAAGCCACTCAGTCTTAATCTTTTTGTCGAGAAACAAACGAATAAAACCAAACCCGACTGCTACGAAGATAAGGCTTCGCCACGCATCAGCAGTAAATATTGAGACCCTCATCTCGGTAAGGTTTGCAAGAAATGGCTGTAAGTGTTCAGGTGGTAAAGCCTGGCTAAACATCTGCAGCTCGTTTGATGAAATAAATGATGAGAAAAACACCTTGGGTGCTATGGCGAATAACAGGGCAACTCCTCCGGTAGCAGCCAGACTGATATAAAAATATTTCATATTGTTTTTTAGTAGCTCCGGACTCTCAATAAGCTTTTTAACAGCCAATGCAGCTAAGAGCGGGATGCAGAACTCTGCAACTACAAGTATCGAAGAAACCGCCCTGAACTTGTTGTACATTGGTACATAATCTATGAAGAAGTCGGTAAGCCCCATAAAATTCTTTCCCCACGAAAGCATTATCGAGAAGATTGTGCCTGCAAGCAGAGCCCATTTAATAGGCCCCTTTACGATGAATAGACCCAGCACAAAGAGTCCTAAAACTAATGCACCAACATAAACCGGACCGGATGTGCCGGGCTGTTCACCCCAATACTGACCCACCTGCTGATAGATCTGATAATACTCAGGGCGTGCTTTACTCATAGCCTTTTCATTGTTTCCTATTGGTACCGAAGCTCCCCCCTTTGTGTTTGGCACAAGGAGAGTCCATGTTTCGCCGATACCATAACTCCAGGCAGTTATGTAATCCCGCTCTAATCCGTTGTCCGTAGCATTAGTCGCATCATGAACTGTAGTAAGCTCCGACTTCCCCCTCATTGTCTCTTTTGAGTATTCGTAAGTATGATACAGGCTGCTTGTGTTTGCTGCAACACCAATAATACCTGCAATTACAAGCACTCCGGTTGCTTTCATAAAATCTACTGTTCCCTTTTTCCTAACCGCCTCTACAAAGAAGGCAATTACAATAAACAGCACCAGGAACAGGAAATAATAACTCATCTGGAAATGATTAGCCGATATCTGAAATGCTACGAAAATCATGAAAATCAATCCCCCGAACAGATACTTTTTTCTATAAACATACACCATACCTGCAATTGTGGGAGGTATATATGCAAGAGTTATAAATTTCCATATATGGCCGGCTGAAATCAGTATGAAGAAGTAAGAAGAGAATGTCCAGATTACCGCCCCCAGTGCGCTAATTAGCGGTGATGCCCTGAATGCCCTCATAAGGATATAAAACCCTGCAAGCATTATAAAAAGCAGGTAAACATAATCAGGAAGGAATAGAGAGTAGACTTTTTTTGCTACATCCAGCGGCTTGGAGGAATCGTACGTGGGGCTCATCTGATACGACGGCATACCGCTGAACATTGATAAGTTCCACCTTGTGCGCTCCCCATCATGGCGTTGCATGAAATCCCGCTGCTCCTGCCCCTGTCCGATAGCTGCAAGTGAGTCGTGCTGAGCAATTACTCGTCCGTCCATAATAGCCGGAGCAAAATAGATAAAAGATAAAATTATGAATCCCGCTAAAACAATAAGATCGGGTAAAAGCTTTTTGAAATCGAAGTTTTTTTGCTTCATTACTTACCGTAGTTTATATTTAATCCACAAATTTACATTTAATTCGTGATAATATCCATTTAGAGGAATCCTTTAAGTCATAAATTTCAAAAAAACATGTACTTTTGTTAATCAGGCACAATCTGTTATATATAATTTAATCAACTCTATGCAAGCAATAAAATTTACACTTCTGGTTTTTGTGATACTCCTTACTTCATGTGGATATAATGAAAGTGTTAAGGTTGAAATAGAATCACCCGTACTGCCTGTACTCACCGGCAAGTATTATAATCCTGTTCAGAAGATTAGGTTAATTAAAAATGCAGAAATTACCAACAGTGATGAATATTTTATAAAAGAGTTGACATTATCGCTTGATGGCACTTCAGATTTAAATGATATTGAAGAGGTTATGCTGTTTAAAGCAGGTGAAAATGAAAGATTTGAAACAGAGTCACCGGTGGGAGATGCCCGTCCTGCTGCAGGTCATGTAAGATTCAATAATCCGTTTTCAATTGATGAAGATACTGTAACGTTATGGGTGTCAGTTAGATTAAAAGATGAGGTTGATTTGAGTAATCGTATAGCAGTAAACTGCACAAAGATTACAACCGACAAAGGAAAATTGCAAATGCACGCTTCAGAAGCAGAGCCTCAAAGAGTTGGCGTAGCACTTCGTCAGCATGGACAAGACGGCGTGCATACGTCCAGGATTCCCGGGTTGGCTACTTCAAATAGCGGTACTCTTATGGCTATCTACGACGCTCGTTATGAGAGTGCCCGTGATCTGCAGGGGCATATGGATATCGCAATGAACAGGAGTTTTGATGGCGGTAGAACATGGGAACCTATGCAGGTGGTTT
>CAZYNA010000002.1:73564-74792 GCA_964648775.1 uncultured Proteiniphilum sp.
GCAATGAACAGGAGTTTTGATGGCGGTAGAACATGGGAACCTATGCAGGTGGTTTTGGATATGGGAGAGTGGGGTGGAATGCCTGAAAAATATAATGGCGTGAGTGATGCCTGCATTCTGGTTGATGAAAATAGTGGAGATATTTATGTGGCCGGATTATGGATGTATGGAGTTTTGGACAGTGAGACAGGTAGGTGGGTTGAAGGACTTACAAGCGACAGTACCCGCTGGATTCATCAGTGGAACAGAATGGGGGCTCAGCCGGGGTATGATGTAAAGCAGACTTCGCAGTTTCTTATCACTAAGAGTAGTGATGACGGACAGACATGGAACGAACCGATTAATATCACTAAAGCAAAAAAAGAGGAGTGGTGGTTATATGCCCCTGCACCCGGTCAGGGTATCACTCTTTATGATGGAACATTGGTTTTCCCCACTCAGGGTAGGGATGAGGAGGGTATGGCATTCTCAAATATTACGTGGAGCAAAGATGGAGGTGAGACATGGGTAGTAAGTAATCCTGCACATAAAAACACAACTGAGTGTGCGGTTGTGCAGCTTGAGAATGGCGATTTAATGCTAAATATGCGTGACAATAGAAATAGAGGGAATGAAGACGTGAATGGTCGCACAATCTTTACCACAAGCGATTTGGGCGAAACATGGACTGAGCATCCCACATCAAGAAATGCACTTATTGAACCCACCTGCATGGCAAGTATTCACAAACATGTTTATACTGAAAATGGAGAGGAAAAATCTGTTTTACTATTCTCGAATCCCGCCTCTGTTCATCGTCGCGATCATATAACACTTAAGGTTAGTTATGATAACGGACTCACATGGCCCGAAGACAAACATATTCTGCTTGATGAATTCAGTGGACGGGGATACTCATGCATCACATCTGTTGATGAATCAACAATAGGTATACTTTACGAAAGCAGTCAGGCCGATATGGTTTTTCAAACTATTTCTCTTGATGAGATTAGACCCTGACATTCTCTAAAATCTTTTTCCAATAGTTAGTCCCAAACGCGGATATGAACCGTCGTTAACGAAGTCGCGGCCAACGCCAAAGTATGCTTCACCAATCCAGTTGTTGCGGGATAGGTATTTCCAGCCTACTGCTACACCGAGACCGGCACCAAAAACATTTTCAGTTTCTGATGAATACATACTGTTTGTATAAGCACCTTCATATGCGTATCCATAACCATAACCATAA
>CAZYNA010000002.1:74892-78234 GCA_964648775.1 uncultured Proteiniphilum sp.
GTAGCTACTCTTATGTCAAGTTTTTCGAAAGTCTCAAATTCAATAGTATCTTTAATTGGAGCAGTTGTATGTTCAACTGTTTCGTTAAGTGTTTTAGTATCAAGTAACTTCTGTACTTGCTTCTCAATCACCTCATCCTCTATCTTCTCAAAAAGAAGGTCAGCTTTACCTAAATCGTGACCAGCAGGCAACAAATCAAAATTGCCCAACCTTGCCCAATCGATCTTGTTAATATTAAGGAAACCACGAAGCTTTTCGGCTGAGAATGGCAGGAACGGTTCAATCACAATTGATAAGTTGGCAGTTATCTGTAAAGCAATATTCAGAATAGTGGCAGTACGTTCGGCATCACTCTTAAAAGTCTTCCAAGGCTCAGTATCTGCAAGGTATTTATTACCTATTCTTGCAAGATTCATAGCCTCTTTCTGTGCCTCACGGAAGTGAAAATTATCAAGGTTATACTCAACCATTTCCTTAACCTTTTTTGCCTCAGCAATTGTTTCATTGTCCATATCGTTCAACTTGCCAAGGACAGGAACTTTATTATCGAAATACTTGTTGGTCAGTACAACCGCACGATTCACAAAGTTGCCAAGTACAGCAACCAGCTCATTGTTGTTATGTGCCTGAAAATCCTTCCAGGTAAAATCATTATCCTTTGTCTCAGGAGCATTTGCAGTTAGAGCATACCTCAGAACATCCTGTTTTCCGGGAAACTCTTCAAGGTACTCATGCAACCACACTGCCCAGTTGCGGGAGGTTGAAATCTTATCACCCTCAAGGTTCATAAACTCGTTGGCAGGCACATTGTCAGGCAGGTTAAAGGTTCCCTCAGCCTTAAGCATTGCAGGAAAAACTATACAATGAAAAACAATATTATCTTTGCCAATAAAGTGAATAATACGCGAATCCTCATCCTTCCACCATTTCTCCCAATCATTGGGCAACAGTTCGATAGTATTTGAGATATAACCTATTGGCGCATCAAACCAAACATAAAGTACTTTACCCTCGGCACCTTCAACCGGCACCGGCACACCCCAGTCGAGGTCGCGGCTCACCGCCCTTGGCTGCAATCCCTGATCGATCCACGATTTACACTGACCATAAACATTGCTTTTCCACTCTTTATGATCTTCAAGAATCCATTTGCTCAGCCACTCCTCATGCTTGTCGAGAGGCAAGTACCAGTGCTTTGTTGTACGCATAACCGGCACGCTTCCGCTAAGAGTAGAGCGGGGGTTTATAAGGTCATTCGGACTCAGGCTGCTTCCACACTGCTCGCACTGGTCGCCATACGCATCCTCGTTGCCGCAATGCGGACAACCACCCATAATATACCTGTCGGCCAGAAACTGCCCAACCTCCTCATCATAATACTGCTCACTCTCCTTTTCCAGGAACTCACCTTTATCATAAAGAGTTTGGAAGAAATCGGACGCCGTTTTCTTGTGAATATCAGAAGTGGTGCGTGAATAAATATCGAAAGTTATACCAAACTCTTCAAATGATTTTTTGATAATGCCATGATAGCGATCCACGATATCCTGAGGCGTAACACCCTCTTTACGGGCTTTTATAGTGATGGGTACCCCATGCTCGTCGGAGCCTCCAATAAAAAGCACTTCTTCACCTTTTAACCGGAGGTATCTTGCATAAATATCTGAAGGTACGTAAACTCCGGCAAGGTGACCAATATGAACCGGACCGTTTGCATATGGTAATGCAGAAGTAATTAATGTTCGTTTAAATTCTTTCGACATATTTCTGTTTTCGATTTAAATGCAAAGATAGATAATTTCATAGTTTTTTATGTAAATTTGAAATCAATTATCATTTGTACAACCTGTTTATATAGTATAAGAGTATGAATTTCAGATTAAATAATAAGACAGCTATAATTGGCGGAAGCAGTAAGGGACTAGGTAAAGCCTGTGCAATTGCATTGGCTGAAGAAGGTGTGAATGTAGTACTTTGTGCAAGAAACAAAAAGGCTCTTATTCAGACACGAAAGGAGATTGAAGCGCTGGGTGCAGAGGTGCTCGCAATTGAGGCAGACATGACTAATGCTGCTGATAACAAACGTATTGTTATTGAAACGGTAAAGCGTTTTGGGGGAGTAGATATTTTGATAAATAATTCGGGAGGACCAAAGCCGGGTACATTCCGCGAAGTCTCTGAAGAGGATCTGGATGATGCATATAACTCTGTTTTGAAATACAGCATCCGTATGATCAACCTCTGCCTTCCTTACATGGAAGAAAAGGGCTGGGGAAGAATAGTAAATATTACCTCAGTAACAGTAAAAGAGCCTGCACCAAATTTAGTACTCTCCAATATATTCCGTGCGGCGCTGGCAAGCTATGCAAAATCGATCAGCAAAGATATAGTATCAAAAGGGATTACTATAAATACTGTATGTCCGGGCTATTTTAAAACCGATCGTGTAACTCAGCTCATGGAAATTAGCTCAAAAGAAGAGGGAGTATCTGTTGAGGAATATGAACAAAAAGCTAAAGAAGCCTTTCCACATAAGAGATATATGGATCCGCAGGAGCTGGGCGATTTGGTTTGCTATCTTTGTTCAGATAGTGCTCGATCTATAAACGGAACTACAATTCAGATTGATGGGGGACTCACCAGCGGTCTACTTTAAGCACCTTGAAATCTTCTCCGAAGGGTACTCCTTTTTGAATCCGGTCCAGTAGTTGCCAATAGTCAGTTTTACCTCTTTGTGTAGTATAAGCACTCCGATAAGGTTTGGTACAGTCATAAAAGCAACTGTAAGCATCGAGAGGTTCCATATTATTGTAGTATCAATAAATGAGGCAACAAAAAAAGCAATAACAAATATGATTCTGTACAATAAAACATATTTTGTTCCCACAAGATAAGTAATTGCCCTGTCGCCGTAATACGACCATGCAATGGCTGTTGAAAAAGCAAACAGAAGGAGTCCCAGTGCAACAATATACTTCCCTGAATCACCCAGAAAGCTTTGAGTATAAGCAACTGTTGTTAGTGGTGCACTGTGTATCAGAGAACTGCCTTCCAAAATTAAATCATTAGCAGTGCCGGTCAGTCTTCCATTTTCCACGGCAATATCACCGGTGTATGGTACACCGCCTTTTTCAACACTAATATTTTCTGCCAGTGATCTTGCATGAATAATTGAATTGCTATTTTGTATTTTACCTTCATCCACCTGTAATGCGCCAGTATACAAAGCTATGTTTGATTTATTATTGAGCCAGTCGCTTAAAACCGCCACATCACTTTCATTGTTTTCGTTATATGAACCGGCTAAAACAGTTATATCGGTTTTCTGAAATCGGTTAGGCA
>CAZYNA010000002.1:78334-99529 GCA_964648775.1 uncultured Proteiniphilum sp.
CCTCCCACGGCAGCTGTTCCGTTTAGCACATCGCTAAACATGGAAACGAAAGAGGGAATTATATTCTGGTAATTAAAAATTATGACCGCCATTGCTCCAAGAAAATATACTATAGCCATAAATGGAACAAGCTTCTCCGTAACCTGTGCTATACGCCTTATTCCTCCAATTATAATTAATCCAAGCAAAACAGCCATTACCGCACCTGTTACTATGTGCTTTATGCCAAAGGTTGCAAAAATTGCATTAGAGATACTGTTTATTTGAGGCAAATTGCCTGTGCCAAAAGATGACAAGACTGTTGCAAGTGCAAAGAAGCCACCAAGCCAGTATCCCGTCTTAATTATTTTACCGTTTTTGAGATTGATGTTAAGCCTGTTTTTCATAAAATACATCGGTCCCCCCGCTACCATCCCTTTCTCATCAAATTCTCGATATTTGTGCGATAGTGTAACCTCAACAAATTTTGTACACATACCCAGAAAAGCAGTCATAAGCATCCAGAAAATGGCGGCTGGACCACCTAAATGAACTGCGAGGGCAACACCTGCAATATTGCCGGTTCCCACAGTACCTGAAAGAGCTGTTGCAAGCGATTGAAAGTGGGTGGTGTCTCCCTTATCGTCCCGTTTGTCGTATTTGCCTTTTACTATACGTATAGCATGCCTGAAATACCTGATTTGCGGAAACCTCAGGTATAAGGTGAAAAAGAAGCCTGTTCCCAGTAGTAGAAATACAAACCAGTTATTTCCTCCGATGTATTGATGTATTGCGATAAACAGTTCATTGATCTGATGCATAAGAACGAATATTATTATATAACACCCCTAAAAGTCAAAAATATATATATTCTTCTAATTTAGCAGAAAAATGTATACATAAATTCACAATAAACACGTTTTTCATTATTCTTTTATAACTTTGTCTGAATAATAGTTACAAAATTTAGTATTTATGGATCGACGTGATTTTTTGAAGAAAACAGCTGTTACGGCAACCGGACTTGGTTTAACTCCTCTGATTGGAAAATCATATACCACTTTGTATGGGCAAAATGCACCCAGCAATAAAATAAAAGTAGCACTTATCGGATGTCGCAATATGGGCTGGAGTAACCTTGAGGCTTTTCTAAAATACCCTGAAGTTGAATGTGTTTCGCTTTGTGATATCGACGATCAGTGGCTATATCAGCGTGCTGCGGATCTGGAGAAGATAACCGGTAAAAAACCACCTCAACTGGTAAAGGACTGGAGAAGGGTAATGGACAATAAGGATGTTGATGTTGTTATTATTGGTACTCCCGACCATTGGCATTGCCTGCAGCTGATTGCAGCCTGTGAAACCGGTAAGGATGTGTATGTTGAGAAGCCGCTGGCAAACACAATAGAGGAGTGCGATCTAATGGTTAAGGCAGCAAGAAAATATAACAGAATTGTGCAGGTTGGGCAGTGGCAGCGAAGCGATCCGCATTGGGATGAAGCAGCAGATTATGTTCAGAGCGGTGCTCTTGGGCGTGTTCGCACGGTTAAGGTGTGGGCATATCAAACAAGTAAATGGACATTGCCCGTTGTTCCGGATTCTGCCCCTCCGGCCGGAGTTGATTATGATATGTGGCTCGGACCTGCTCCTAAACGTGCGTTTAATGATAACCGCTTCCATTATAACTTCAGGTTTTTCTGGGATTATGCGGGTGGTTTAATGGCCGACTGGGGTGTGCATCTTCTCGATTATGCAATGAAGGGAATGAATGTGGGCTTGCCATCGTATGTATATGGTGCAGGAGGCAAGTTTGCCTACCCCAACGATGCTATGGAAACTCCTGATACTCTGATGGCAACATATAAATACGACGATTTTAATATAATCTGGGATCATGCATGTGGTGTTGGAAACGGACTGTTTGATTTGCGTGAGGGGGTGGCATTCTTTGGTGAAAACGGAACTCTGGTTCTTACCCGTCAGGGATGGGAGGTGAGACCTGAGCAGGCTGTTAACAGCAAAAATTTCCCATATTGCTATCCTTGTGATGATGAGAGAAAGCCAAATACGTTGAGGATGGAGGCTGTTGAAATGGGCAAGGGCGAAGGTAAAGGTCTGCACCTTCATGTTGGCAATATGCTTGATTGCATAAGAACACGCGAACTGCCCAATGCCGATGTGGCAATTGGTGCAGAGGTTGCAAAGTTAAGCCATATGGCAAATATATCAAGTCGTGTTGGTGAAGCTCTTAGATGGGATAATGCTACGGGTACTTTTGATAATCTTGAAGCAAACAGACTTATTAAGGCAAATTATCGTGATCCCTGGAAACTCCCGGTTTTATAATATATAAAAAAAGAGGGTGTAATCATGTTTTTGATACACCCTCTTAATGAATTACTCACCCACCATTTACCTTTAATAACACAACTTATTATACCGGCGAGTGAATATCTTTTAAAATTTATGAACCCAAGCTTCAAATGCTTTTAACCAGCTGTCAAAGAACTGACGGGTTTCGGGACTTGCTACTTCTCCCTGCTCATTAAACAGAGTCATAGTATTGCCAATGTAAGCTTCGGGCTGTTGCATCATATAAACATCAACGAAAACCATTGGCTGACGAAGCACGTGATTGGCTGCCTCACCACCAAGAGCGCTGATTGAGCTGCTCACAACTGCACCTGGTTTACCTCCCCAGTTGTTTTGTCCGTATGGTCTTGAACCAACGTCAATTGCATTCTTTAAAACACCTGAAATAGATCTGTTATATTCGGGAGTGAAAAACAGATAACCATCTGCATCTTTGATT
Organism: uncultured Proteiniphilum sp.; assembly: GCA_964648775.1. Lineage (GTDB taxonomy): Bacteria > Bacteroidota > Bacteroidia > Bacteroidales > Dysgonomonadaceae > Proteiniphilum. Next base: position 81,126 of record CAZYNA010000002.1, read on the forward strand.
TTTTTACGGAACTCAACCCATTCTGCAGGAGGATTATCGTTGTCAAGATCTTCATTATAATGAGGCAAATTACCTATTTCCACTATCTCCATCTCAAATGTTTCAGGCTGATGCTTAATAGCGTCAAGAGCCAATTTCTTGTTATACGAATCTTTGCGAAGGCTTCCTACCAGAACCGCGATTTTCTTTTTGCTCATACGTTTGTTGTTTTTTTAATTATTGTGTTGCTTCCATCTTATCATGAACAATTCTCTTAAACGGGGAACACTCCCTTCAAGAATAATCTATCATTTTAAGTAAGAGGCTTTGATTATTATATAAACGCTTTATCTCTAAATAAGTTTAATAAAGAATATTTATCACCTATTTTTCTAAAATACCCTTATCTTTAGCTGTTTCCACCAGTTCGGCTAGCAGGCTCTTAATTGCTTTGGGTCCCCTTTTTACTTCTACCAATGTGTCGATAATAATGTCGGAGGTAATATTTGCTTCTCTCCAGCTCTTTCCGCTGCTGCTTGTATTGAGCAGAACAGGCATAATCTTGTCTACTGCAGCAGCATAAACTGCATCGGGAGTATCTCCATTCTCAAACTCAAGCCACAAATCAAAATACTCCTTACCCTGATCGTATGGAAGCATTTCAAAAATATTTTTTGCTGCCTGTTTTTCTTTGTTAAATTTATTCGCTTCTCTATCGAACATAAAAGTATCGCCTGCTTCAATTTCCACAAGATCATGAATTGAAATCATTTTTACAATTCTTAAAAGATCAAGTTCACTTTTATTTTCGGCATATTCAAACAGAATAAGTGCCATTAAGATGGTGTGCCAGCTATGTTCAGCTGTGTTTTCGCATCTGGAGTCATCTACCAGATAATTTCGCCTTAAAACGCTTTTAAGTTTATCCGCTTCGAGAATGAAATCGATTTGTTGTTTTAATCTTTTGTCCATATGAGATAATTATAATGTGTAAGTCAGGTTTTATATATTGTAAACGCAACAGAGGAGAAATCGTTTAAAAGTTGTTGATTTTTTCACAAATGTCTATGTGTATTACTCCCTATTTTATTCATTTCTGGTTCATACCTGGTTCATACCTGATTCGTACCTGGTTCGAACAAGTCCGAATCAGGCAGCACTAACATATGAGTAAATATAGAGTTAAATATTACTTGAATATTACCTGAATCTTTGGAAGAAAAGTTTCATAAGATCAGAACAATCATCAGCCATTACTCCCGAAGTAACGGATGTCTTCGGATGAAGTAGATATGGAGAGATAGTGGAGTAGCCCCGTTTCTCGTCGGGTGCGCCATAAACAATTCGGGAAATTTGCGACCACCGCAGAGCACCTGCGCACATAGGGCAAGGTTCAATGGTGACATATAATGTGCAGTCTGTAAGATATTTACCTCCAAGAACATCGGCGGCAGCAGTTATAGCCAGCATTTCGGCATGCGCTGTAACGTCGTTAAGCGTTTCGGTTTGATTGTGACTGCGTGCAATGATACGCTGATCTGCAACTATTACTGCACCAACAGGAACTTCATTCTTGTCGAAAGCCTTATGAGCCTCCAGCAGTGCCTGTTTCATAAAAAAAATATCGTCAAGCATTTTACAGTAACACTTAAATTATCTTCTCATTTCATTTTCCTCAAACAGAGTGGGGTAGTCCTGATCCATGCTCTTTAGTACATGGTTCATAACTGTTTCGCGGTACCATCGGGAGCGATTGGATATTTTGTATTTCTTCAAATAAAACTGAATAAGGTCATGCTCCTCCTCACTTAGCATAAAAACAGCTTTTTTTGTACGCCGTTTTGATTTACTACCATTACTCCCTTTTTTAGTTCCCATTAAATAAACATATAAAATGTCAGTTAGCAACTTGATAAAAAAAGCCACAAATCAGCTCTTTCCCTTTGCTGGTACAAAAAAACAAAATATTTTCACTAAAAGGAAAGATTTATAGTGTAAATTTGTATTTTTACGAAGTTTATAAGGTTTTTCCCGTTTATAATATGGCAGAACATAATGAATTGGGCAGACGAGGTGAGGAAGCTGCAGTTAAATATTTTGAAAAGAAAGGATGTAGAATAATTGAGAGAAACTGGACTTTCCACGGTTATGAAGTTGATATAATTGCTGAAGATGATGAGTTTATCATTTTTGCAGAGGTTAAAACCAGAGCAACATCAGATTGGGGAAACCCCGAGGAATCGGTTGGCAGGCAACGGATGCGCAGAATGATAAACTCGGCAAGCCATTACCTCAAACTAAATCAGATAGATAAACCGGCTCGCTTTGATATCATTGCAATTGTTTGGAACAGAGAGGATTTTGAACTTGAGCATTTTGAAGATGCTTTTATGTCGTTTTTATAAGTTTGCAAATATATTTTAAATGAATATTGAAGAACTTTATGAGTATTGTATGTCAGTTGCCGGTGCTGTAGCATCCACTCCTTTTGATGAATCAACCATAGTAGTAAAGGTTGCAGACAAAATATTTGCTTTAATTCCAACTGAAACAGAACGTTACAGAATTATACTCAAATGTGATCCTGATGAAGCATTAAAGTTAAGAGAGATGTATAGTTGTGTTGAAGGAGCATTTCATATGAACAAAAAATACTGGAACAGTATTTATCTTGATGGAGATATGCCGGATAATGAGATTAGGAAATGGATAGATCACTCTGTTGAAGAGGTGTTAAATAAATTATCTAATAAAAAACGATTAGAATATTATGGATCTGTTAAGTAAGAATAGAATTGTTTTGCGACTGGAGGAGACCGACTCTACTAATAATCAATTGAAACAATTGCTGAAAGATAACCCCGAAGAGGGATCTGTTGTGATTGCAGATTATCAGTCGGTAGGTAGAGGCCAAATGGGTAACGGGTGGCATTCAGAAAAAGGAAAAAATCTTCTTTTCAGTATTTTACTTTATCCTGAGAATCTGCCGGCAAATGAGCAATTTATTATCTCCCGGATTGCTTCTCTTGCAGTAAAAAACATGCTGGATCAGTTTACCAACGATATCCGTATTAAATGGCCTAATGATATTTACTGGAAAGAAAAGAAGATTTGCGGAATGCTTATAGAGAATGATATTCAGGGCAAAAATATACTGAATTCAATAATTGGTATCGGCATTAATATTAATCAGGAGGAGTTTCCTGATGATCTTCCGAACCCTGTTTCTTTACTTCAAATTACAGGATCGGTGCACGACAGGGATTATTTGTTTGATATATTTATTCGTGAGTTTTTTCTTATCTATCGTGAATTTCAGAATGGTAATATTTCATCAATAGAAGATGAGTATATGCTTGATTTATATAGGGTGAATGAATATCACTGGTATAAGGATGAGACAGGGATTTTTAAAGCTAAAATTGATACTGTATTACCTTCGGGTTATTTAATACTAAAGACATTTGAGACAGACGAAGAGAGAAAATATGCATTTAAAGAGGTTTCGTTTGTTGAATAATTTTAAAAAACAGTTAGATTTATAATGTGCATCATAATCTTAAAATGAAATATTATAATTAGAGTGTTCTCAATCACAAACAGAAAGATAAATTAATCGTATGAAATACAACAGAATATTATTAAAACTTAGTGGTGAATCGCTTATGGGCGGTAAAGATTACGGAATAGATGAGGTTCGTCTAAGAGAGTATGCAGAACAAATTCATGAAGTGTCGAGAATGGGACTTCAGGTTGGAATAGTTATAGGTGGCGGAAATATATTCAGAGGACTGAGTGGTACCTCAAGGGGATTCGACCGGGTAAAAGGTGATCAGATGGGGATGCTGGCGACAACAATTAATAGTTTGGCGCTAAGTTCAATGTTAACTTCAATTGGTCAGAAGAACAGAGTGTATACCGCTATACGTATGGAGCCGGTTGGGGAGTATTACAATAAATGGAAAGCGATTGAATCTATGGAGAAAGGTGAGGTTGTAATTATATCAGGAGGAACAGGAAATCCGTTTTTTACTACAGATTCGGCTTCAGCACTTAGAGGTATTGAGATTGAGGCAGATGTGATGCTTAAAGGTACAAGAGTTGACGGAATTTACACTGCTGATCCGGAGAAAGATCCAGCAGCAACCAAATTTAATACTATTTCGTTTGCAGAGGTTTATGAGAAAGAACTGAAGGTTATGGATCTAACAGCCACTACTATGTGCAGGGAGAATAATCTGCCTGTTGTAGTATTCAATATGGATGAGGTTGGTAATCTTAAAAAAGTGGTTGAAGGTGAGGACATAGGAACGTTGGTGTACGTATGACGCTGTTTATGGTTGTCGGTTAGATTATTTTCACTATTTTTGCTTATAATACAACAAAACAAAAAAATTATGGAAATTACAACAATCAAGAAAGAAGCAGAAGAGAAGATGGAGATGACCATTGAATTTCTGGATGAAACATTTTCTCGTATCAGAGCCGGACGTGCTAATACGCGCATTTTAGACGGTGTGCGTGTTGATTATTATGGAAGTGTAGTTCCGCTAAGCAATGTTGCCACTGTTACAACACCCGATGCCAAAACAATAATGGTGCAGCCATGGGAGAAAGCGATGCTGAAAGTGGTTGAGAAAGCTATTTTAGACTCGGATGTGGGTATTACTCCCGAGAATAACGGTGAAGTGATCAGGCTTGGTATTCCTCCTCTCACAGAAGAGCGTCGTAAGCAGCTTGTGAAACAGACCAAGCAGGAGGCTGAAGAAGCAAAGATAAGTGTTAGAAACGCTCGCAGAGAGGGTATTGATACTGTGAAGAAGGCTGTTAAAGATGGATTGCCGGAGGATGTGGGCAGAGATGGAGAGGACCAGCTTCAGAAACTTCATGATAGATATATCAAGAAGGTAGATGACATGTTTGCAGAAAAAGAAAAAGAAATCCTTACCGTATAGAATGACAAAAGGGGGAAAGGAGGTTGGTAATAAGGGAGTTCTCGGACTGGTAATCAAGAATACCGGTAACACCTATTATGTTCGGGATGAAAATGACAATGAGTATGTTTGCATAGCAAAAGGGAATCTGCGACTGAAAGGGATCAGAAGCACGAGTCCGGTTGTTGTTGGTGATATAGTTAATGTTGATGTTAAACCGGACGGTACCGGTTACATTACGGAAATTGAAGATCGTAAGAACTATATCGTCAGAAAAGCCTCGAATCTCTCAAAACATTCGCATATACTTGCTGCAAATATTGATCTGGCACTGCTTTGTGTTACAATAAAATATCCTGAAACAACAACTGTTTTCATAGATAGGTTTCTGGTAACGGCAGAAGCTTATTCCATACCTGCTTATCTTATTTTTAACAAGGTCGATATTTATGATGCGGAGGATATGGAGTATCTTGATGCAATTATAAATCTTTACAGTTTAATTGGTTACCCTTGCATTAAGTCATCTATGGAGACAGGCGAAGGTGTTGATGAGATTAATGAAATAACTAAAGATAAGATTGTTCTGCTTGCAGGACACTCTGGAGTAGGGAAATCAACAATTATAAATGCACTTAAAGATGAGGAGGTGCAAAAGGTGGGTGAGCTATCCGATTATCACAATATGGGTATGCATACAACCACCTACTCTGAGATGATTGAATTGGATAATGGGGGGTATGTGATTGATACACCGGGTATTAAGGGGTTTGGAACGATAGATATGACGGTTGATGAGATTTCGCACTATTTCCCGGAGATTTTCAAGATTTCGCATAAATGCAAGTATAATAACTGCCTCCACATCAATGAACCGGATTGTGCTGTTCTTGAGGCACTTGAGAAGCACTATATTAGTCGCAGCAGATACGATTCTTACCTTAATATTGTGGAAGATATTGATGAAGGTAAATACAGAGTTTAACCATGCAGATAAATACTACTTTGCTTCTGATAATAGAAATTTTATACGTACTCACTGTTTTGAGTGTGGTAGCAGTAGTTATTTCAGAAAACAGAAATCCGGTTAGAACGGTTGCCTGGATTTTAGCTGTAATTTTTTTACCTGTAATAGGAATATTCTGGTATGCCGTATTTGGTCAGGATATAACCAAGAAGTATGTTATTTCGCGGCGAATGTACAGCAAACTTAAGAGACGCCCGCTTGACGAGATGGGTACACCGGTGGAGTTTGATGTACCGGAGGAGCATGAAAACCTTGTGAATCTCCTTAAGAATATGGATTATAATCCTGTACTTGGAGGGAATGATGTAAAGCTGTTTACTAACGGTACGGAAAAATTTAAACACCTTTTTGAAGATATTGAAAACGCAAAAGAGCATATTCATATTGAATATTATGTATTGCTTGATGATAATTTAGGTAAGAAGTTTCAGGATGCTCTGATAAAAAAAGCAAAAGAGGGGTTAGAGATACGTATCATTTACGACAGCTTTGGTTCCAGAAAAATTAAGAAAAAATATATTGAAGAATACAGAATGGCCGGTATTGAGATTGAGCCATTTCTGAAGCTCACATGGAATGCTATCACCTCAAGATTAAACTACAGAACCCACAGAAAGATTATTGTTATTGACGGGAAGATAGGCTATGTTGGGGGTATGAATATAGCCGACAGATATATTGATGGGTTCGATTGGGGTATATGGCGTGATACGCACGCCCGTATTGTGGGAAAAGGAGTTCAGGGATTGCAGTCGGTTTTTCTTATCGACTGGTATTTTGTGTCTCAGACTTTGATTACTTCACGTAAGTATTTTCCCTTGCTTGAAAACTTTGGTGATGTGCATATGCAGGTTGTTAATAGTGGGCCACTTAGCGAAGCAAACGAAATATCACATGGTATTCTTCAGGCTATTTATGATGCAAAAAAATCTATTTTTATACAGACGCCTTATTTTCTTCCTCCCGATGCAATGATTGATGCTTTGCAGGCAGCATCGGTGAGAGGTGTTGATGTTCGTATAATGATGTCTGCGCAATCGGATGTGCCACTTGTACAGATGGCATCGCGCTCTTTTATAAAGGATATGCTTAAAGCCGGAGTGAAGGTCTATTTTTATAAGAAAGGATTTATGCACTCTAAGCTAATGACCTTTGATGATTCGCTTACGCTGATTGGTTCTGTTAATTTTGACTCACGTAGTTTTGAGCAAAATTTTGAGATTGAGGCATTTATATATGATGAAAGTATAACGAGAGAGTCGATTGATATTTTTACTGAAGATCAGAGACACTCAGAACTAATTTTAATGAAAGAGTGGAAAAAGCGACCGGTTATCAAGCGTTTCTTTGAGTCGGTGCTTCGCCTTTTCGCTCCACTTTTGTAAGTTATGAAACGAATATTTATAATTGGCTATATGGGATCGGGAAAGACAACAGTTGGTAAAAAACTGGCCAGGTCTTTATCCCTCTCATTTATTGATTTAGATTCATATATTGAGAATAAATATCGTAAGACAATATCTGAACTTTTTGACGATCAGGGTGAGGATGGCTTCAGGAAACTTGAAAGAAAAGCTCTTAATGAGATTTCGCATATTGAGGATGCCATTATTTCTACCGGAGGTGGAGCGCCATGCTTCTTTGATAATATGGAGGTTATGAATAAAGCTGGTATAACTGTTTATATTCATGCAGAGCCGGAGGAGCTGGCAGCAAGGCTAATGGCTTCGAAGACGGTGCGTCCGCTTATTGCAGGTAAATCAATAGAGGAGTTAGTACCTTTTATAAATGATCATTTAGCTAAAAGAGAGGAGTTTTACAATAAAGCAAAAATTATATATCATACCGATAGTATGATAACGAAAGAGGAGATATACCTAACGGTTGAAGGTATTGAAAAAGAGTTAAACAAATTAAGGCAGTGATGATGAATAAATCTCAAAAAAGCACATCGTTTGTTGCACGCGAACTGCTGCTTAAAGTCGACAAACAGAAGGTTTCAGCGGTAATTGGTGTTCCAAAAGAGAATCAGGAGCTCGACAAGAGGCTTGCACTGACTCCCGAAACGGTTTCTATTCTAGTTGCATCGGGGTATAGAGTTCTGCTTGAAGCAGGTGCAGGGCTATCAATAAACTATACTGATAACTATTATGCGGAGTCGGGTGCCGAAATTGTTGAAACTCCGCAAGAGGTTTATCAGGCAGATATTATTTTGAAAATATTACCACCCACTTTGGAGGAGGTAGAAATGATGCGCAGCAGATGTACAGTATTCTCATTTCTTTTTTTACATAAGCTTTCAAAGCCTTTGCTTGAGCTAATGATGCAGAAACGGATTAATTCTGTTGCGTACGATCTTTTGTATGACAATACAGGTATTTCGCCGTTTGTTACCTCTATTTCGGAAATTGAGGGCTCCTCATCAATTACACTTGCTGCGGAGTTGCTGAGCAATGCAAATGGGGGGAAGGGAATACTTTTGGGAGGAATACCGGGTATATCGCCTACCGAAGTGGTAATACTGGGAGCAGGTGTTGCAGGCACCATGGCTGCTCGTGCAGCTCTTGCTATGGGTGCTTCAGTAAAAGTGTTTGATAATGATATTGTTAAATTACGTACCATAAGGCATGAGTTGGGAAGCCCGGTTTTTACATCCACCCTTCAGCCAAATGTTTTAAGGAATGTATTTCGTTCGGCCGATGTTGTAATCGGTGCTATGCAATATATAAATAAGACTAACTTCTATCGTATCTCTTCTGATTTGATTAGAGAGATGAAGCAGGGCTCTCTGATAATTGATTTGAGAATGGCGCAAGGTGGTTGTTTTGAAACCACAATGGAAGCTTGTTTGCCCGATCATCCTGTCTTTTTTGAAAAGTTTGGTGTGATTCATGTTACCGAAATGAGCCTGAGTTCGCGTGTTGCCCGCACAGCTTCAATAGCACTGAGCAACATATTTATTTCTCTGTTTAATTCTATGGGAAACTCAGGAGGGATAGATCATTTTGCACGTTTCGACAGAGGCTTTGCTTCCGGATATTACTGTTATTCAGGTAAAATGGTTAATAACTATGTAGCAGGTCATTTTAACCTTCCTGTTGCTGACATTGGGCTATTTTTGCATGGGTATTAGTTTGCTTTATGCCCTGTTTAATCTCTTCTGTAGAATTAAATACCATATAAAAAGTATTGACCCTTTAAAAATGGAGGTAATGGTAATTGCCCACCAAACTCCTGTTACGCCGATTCTGGAACCGAGGAATATGGCCAGAGGTATTCTTATTGTGTTAAATACAATACTGATTATGGCTGGAGGGGAGGTTCTGCCAAATCCATTAAATACTCCTTGCGTTGTGAGCTCAAGCATCATGAAGAGCTGAGATATGCCAAGAACGAAAAGGTACTGCCCGCCGGCTTCGTATGCCTCTTTTTCAGGTACAAAAAGTGAGAATATTTGCTCGCCGAACAGCATGAATGCTATAGTCGCTATAGATCCTAATATACTCATCATTAACAATGTGTACCTGAATGCGCTTTTAGCACGTGCCATTTTGTTGGCTGCATAATTTTGTGCAACAAAGCTGCCCAGAGCTGTTGAGAAGCCAGATGAGGAGTTCCATGTGATACCTTCTATTTGCCCGCCTGTGGTTTGACTCATTATACCAAGGTGACCGCCGTAAACGGATGCTATTCGTGCAAGATTCATATTTATGAAAGCGAAATAGACATTCATGGCGGCAACAGGAAAACCAAGCTTGAGTATGTTTAAAGTATATTTTTTTCTTAAACGTATAAGCATAGGAAATTTGCCAAGAAGTCCGTTTTGTTTTTTAAGATGATGCAGAAACAGAGCGGTAACCAAACCCTGTGAAAGGATTGTTGCGAGCGCGGCTCCCTGAGTGCCAAGAGTGGGGAAGGGTCCTACTCCGAAGATCAGAAGTGGGTCAAGTACAATATTCATTGCAAGTCCGGCTGCATTATAATAAAAAGGGATATCACTTCTGCCCGAACCAATATAAATACCTGAGAAGTTTAGTGTCAGGAACACAAATGGTAAGCCCAGAGAGATTATTCTAAGGTATCCTTCTGCATCATCAGCGATACTGCTTTCGAGTTCATAAAAGGAAACATATGGTTTTGGGAAGAGGAAGAATGTTAGTCCGAATACAACCCCTAATATCACTGCAATTGTTGTAGTGTGGGATGCATAGACAGATGCTTTATCAAGGCGTTTTGCACCAATAGATTGGCCGATAGTGATTTCAGCGCTGACCTTTGAAATTAATGCAATGGAATTCATCATCCACATAAGCATACCAACAGAACCAACTGCTGCAACAGCTTCGCTGCCTAACCTGCCAATCCAGAGAATATCAACAAGATTGTAGGCCATCTGTATGAAGCTGATAGCAAGGAGAGGCAGTGCCAGAGAAAAGAGCTGCCTGAGAATCCCTCCCTCTGTAAGATTGCGTACTGATGCCGTATTTGATTGCTGATCTCCCATCTTATCCCTTGAAGTGTGAAATAATATGCATTAAAAAAGGAAGCAACCCGGTCTGTTACTTCCTTGATTAAATATCATAATGTATAATTACCGAGATGTGATTATTTATACCTTGACTGAAGTTCAATCATTTTTAGTGCTGTTATAGCTGCTTCGTCTCCTTTATTGCCATGTCTGCCTCCCGAACGGGCAATTGCCTGATCGATTGTGTTTGTTGTTAGAAGACCAAATATAACAGGCACGTTGTATTTAAGATTCAGCTGTGTTGTACCATCTGTTACGCTTTCACATACGAAAGTGAAATGAGGAGTCTCACCCTGAATCACACATCCTAATATAATTACACTGTCTACCTTTGTATTCTCTAATATTGTTTTTGCTCCGTATGTAAGCTCAAAGCTTCCGGGAACATGCTCAATAATTATATCATCTGCCTCTACTCCAAACTTAATAAGCGTGTTATATGTACCTTTAAGGAGGTTACCTGTGATTGTTGAGTTCCAGTCCGACACAACAATAGCTATACGCTTTCCTTTGCCGTTGGGAACCGCTTTGGAGTCGTAAGACGATAGATTTTGTAAATCCGTTGCCATAATATTTGTTAGTTTGAACCTTTTTGAAGTTGAGCCTGCAGGATGTATTTATCAGCGTCTTGTCCTTCCGGTGAATTAATGTACTTTTCCTTAATCATAGTGAAGGTTTCAATTGCTTTATCGTAGTTTCCGCTGTGAATATAAACTTCGCCGGCTTTTTTATAATACATTGGGCTTAGCAGATTGTCGTCTGCTTTTTTAGCTGCTTTCAGGAATTGAGATATTGCCTGATCTGTCTGACCCATATTCATGTAAACATCTCCGATTGCTCCTGTAATAGCAGGAGTGATTAAGATGTCGCCACCCTTGAATTTGTTAAGGTGTTCAAGTGCTTTCTCGTTATTGCCCAATCTGCTGTATGATATTCCTGCATATGCATGTGCAAGATCGGCTGTTTTAGTACCTTTATATTGGCTTATAATTGATTCAAAGCCAATGTAGTCGTTTCCGTTACCGAATAGGGCGATTGAATCGCGTCCTTCATGAAAATAACGCTCACCTTTGAAAATAGCTGTTTGGGCATTTTCGTTGCGAGGTGTTTTATGTAAGTAATGGTATGCAAGGAATGCACCTACTGCAACAACGACTACCAATAATCCGATAAGAATGTTTTTTTGATTTTTTTCAAGGAATTTCTCCGTAGAGGAAAGAGCTTCAGTTATATTCTCAAAATTCTTTTCCGCTCTTGTCTCTTTTGTTTTTTTAGCAGACATACAAAATTGATAAAAATTGTTAGTTTGATTTTTGAGTTGCAAAAGTAATTGTTTTTAAGGTATAAATAAAATTTAAGCTCTGTTTTTTACTTATTTGATGTTCTATTTTAATCTTTTTCGTACGTTTGTAGTCCAACAGATTGATAAGAAGTTTAAAAACCGAATATTTAAAAGCAAATTATGAGAAAATATATACTGTTTATAAGTCTGTTTACTGCAGCAGTATTTTTTGTTAACGGGCAGATTAACTCTGTATTTAATACTGTTCCTGTTGCAAATGGCAAGGTAGTGTTTGAGCATTTTGTGATTTCGGAGCAAGGCAGCACCGCCGAACAGAACTACGCAAAAGTTCAGAAGTGGGTAAGAGATAATTATACAGGTAATCCACTGCTGTCGAGCATGCGACAAGATGAAAAATCTCAGTCGGTAACAGTAAGTTCAAAGGCAAACCTTGATATGCCGGCCGGCAGTGATGGAATGACAATGAATTACAGACTGGATATTTCGGCAACAAGTGCCGGATGTATGCTTATTATCCGGGATGTTTCTTTTCAGACCACAAGCTCTGAGTCTTTTTTTCCAAAGGTATACGAAGCTGAGCAAATGATAACTGATCAGGCCGTTAAAGCAGCCGGTGCAGATAATGGGTTGAGGAATAACACCCGAAAGGCTGCTCTTTTGTTTGTTAACGAACTGTATGATGATATGTCGAAACAATTTTAATATTGTATATCAGATAAAGTTTTGTATAATATATTTCTCTTTTTTTTGGTGATTTAAAAATATATTATTAATTTTGCGCCCTGATTTGTCAGGAAATACATGTCCGATTGGACAAAAATAAAATATCAGTATAGCAATGTCTAAGATTTGTCAAATAACAGGAAAAAGAGCAATGGTTGGAAATAACGTTTCTCACTCAAATGTGAAGACGAAACGTAAATTCAACGTGAATTTGTTTAAAAAGAAATTTTATTGGGTAGAAGAAGACGTTTGGATTAGCTTAAATGTTTCTGCAGCCGGATTGCGTACCATCAATAAAATAGGTTTGGATGCTGCATTGAAGAAAGCAGCTGCTAATGGTTACTTAAATGCGTAAAGCGTAAAAAACAGGAGGAGCAGAAATGTCGAAAAAATTAAAAGGAAACAGAATACAGGTGATTCTTGAGTGTACAGAGCACAAAGAAAGCGGTATGCCCGGAACATCAAGATATATTACTACAAAGAACAGGAAGAATACTACCGAGAGACTGGAGTTGAAGAAATATAACTCTGTCTTGAAGAAAATGACTGTACATAAAGAAATCAAGTAAAAACAGGAGATAAATTATGGCAAAGAAGGCAGTTGCGGGATTCCGTGATAAAACTACAACCACAGGGCGAAGCCACACTAAGGTTATTAAAATGGTAAAATCGCCTGAGACAGGTGCATATAGTTTCAAAGAAGAAATGATACTTAATGATAATGTAAAAGATTATTTTAAGTAATTGCCCGGTTAAAAATATTTTAAAACTTCCCTGTGCCTTTTACCGGCGGGGAAGTTTTGTGTTATATAATGATTAATAATTGAGAGCATTATGCGTTTATTTAATAGATCCCCTAAGGAAAAGAAAGAGACATTGGACAAGGGTCTTGAGAAAACTAAATCTAGTTTTTTCTCTAAGATAACTCGTGCAGTTGCGGGCAAATCGAAAGTAGATGATGATGTGCTCGATGAATTGGAAGAGATATTGGTTACTTCCGATGTAGGGGTTGATACTACTCTTAGAATAATAGAGCGTATTGAAGAACGTGTTGCAAGAGACAAGTATGTTGGTACGGATGAGCTGACTTCAATATTAAGGGATGAGATTGCTCAGTTGTTAACAGAGAACCGTTCTGATGATATTGAAGAGTTTAATGTTCCTGAAAACAATAAACCGCACGTTATAATGGTTGTTGGAGTCAATGGAGTAGGGAAAACTACTACCATCGGTAAACTGGCTTACCAGTTTAAGCAGAGAGGATTATCTGTTTATTTGGGTGCTGGTGATACTTTCCGTGCAGCTGCTGTAGAACAACTTGATATTTGGGGCGAAAGAGTGGGAGTTCCGGTTATTAAGCAAAAAATGGGTGCTGATCCGGCATCTGTTGCGTTTGATGCAGTGAGTTCTGCTAAAGCTCATAATGCAGATGTTGTAATTATTGATACTGCCGGGCGACTACATAATAAGATAAACCTGATGAATGAGCTTACCAAAATAAAGAATGTAATGGGTAAGATTGTTCCGGATGCTCCGCATGAAGTGTTGCTTGTGTTGGATGGTTCAACAGGACAAAATGCATTTGAGCAGGCTAAACAATTTACAGCTGCAACAGAAGTTACGGGTTTGGCAATTACTAAACTCGACGGAACAGCTAAGGGGGGCGTAGTGATTGGTATTTCAGATCAGTTTAAGATTCCTGTAAAATATATTGGTTTGGGTGAAGGAATTGAGGATTTACAGGTATTTAGAAGAAAAGAGTTCGTAGATACTTTATTCAGTAATGGTAAGGAATAGGGTTGATATTGTTACTTTAGGATGCTCTAAAAATCTTGTGGATTCGGAGCATTTGATGAGGCAACTTGTTGCTAACGGTTATACACTGGAGCACGATCCGGAGTCGCCCGAAGGTGAAATTGCAATAATTAACACCTGTGGGTTTATTGGAGATGCCAAAGAAGAGTCGGTAAATACAATTCTATCGTTTGCTGAGGAAAAAAAGAATAACAGGCTAAAGAAACTCTTTGTAATGGGTTGCCTGTCTGAGAGATACCGTGAAGAGTTGATTGCTGAAATACCTGAGGTTGATAAATTTTATGGTAAATTCGATTGGAAGGGATTAATTTCGGATCTTGGAAAATCATATTATAAAGAGCATGAATTTGATCGTACCTTATCAACACCTCCACATTATGCATATCTGAAAATCTCTGAAGGGTGTAACAGGACTTGCTCCTATTGTTCGATTCCGCTTATAACCGGTAAATATAAATCGAGACCTGTTGAGGAGATCGAAGCTGAGGTGAAAAATCTTGTTGACGAAGGGGTGAAGGAGTTTCAGTTTATAGCTCAGGATCTAACCTATTATGGGCTGGATTTATACAAAGAGATGAAATTGCCCGAACTGGTTGAGAGAATCTCAGATATTAAAGGTGTTGAATGGATACGTTTGCATTATGCTTATCCTGCACATTTTCCAATGGATTTGTTAAGAGTAATGCGTGAGAGGGATAATGTTTGTAAGTATCTTGATATTGCCCTACAGCATACAAGCGACAGGATGTTGAAAATAATGCGGAGAAATATTACCAAACAGCAAACTATCGATCTGATTGAGAGGATCCGTGAGGAGGTTCCCGGCATTTATCTTCGTACAACAATGATGGTTGGTCACCCCGGAGAAACGGAATCAGATTATGAAGAGTTACTGGATTTTGTTGAACAGACCAGATTTGAAAGATTGGGAGCTTTTCCATATTCGCATGAAGAGGATACTTATAATGATAAACATTACTCAGATGATGTGCCGGCCGGAGTGAAGCAGGAGAGAATGAACCGGTTGATGGAGTTGCAGGAAGGCATAGCAATATCAATTAATGAAGATGTTGTTGGAAAAACTTTGAAAGTAATTATCGACAGGGAGGATTCTGATTATTATGTTGGAAGGACTGAGTACGATTCTCCTGAAGTGGATGGTGAAGTGTTGATTGAAAAGGAAGAAGAGTTGATGGTAGGGGAATTTTATGATGTGAAAATTGAATCTTCCTATGCTTTTGACCTTTTTGGAAGTGTAGTTTAATCCTAAGTTATAAAGAAATGACACAGAAAGACCTTATAAAAAAAGTTGCCAAAATGCTTGAATGGTCTGAGTCTAAAACTTATGAGGCTGTTAAAGCAATTGTTGAACTTCTTACGGATAAAATCTCAGATAGTAAGAATGTTAGTCTGGATGACTTCGGAAATTTCAATATTACAAAGAAAAGCGAGTATATATCATTGAATATTGATACAGGTGACAGGTATTTAATGCCGCCAATGGTGAGTATCGATTTTGAACCATTAAATATTGATGATTTATCAGATATATTCTTTGAGCCTGATGAAGCGCTTAGCAGAAGTATAAACAGTGCATTCCAGAATTTTGAACCGACCTTGTTGAAAGAAGGGATAGATTTAGAGGGTGTAGAAGTGATTGCGGAAGGATCTGATGAGGAGCCGGAGCCTGAAGATAATGAAATTGATGATGATGTATTAGAGATATTACATGCTCCTGATATAGGACCGGTACCTGTTACTTCTTTGAGACCCGGGCGCAGGGTTAAGAGAAACAGAAAATCTACTATTATGATTCCTATTCTGGGAGGTGCAATAATTGCTTTAGCATCACTTTTTTTTTTCAAGGGAGTTTCAGGCGAAGAAACCAGAAGTAATTTCAAAAAATGAAACTGCTTTAGGTTCTAAGTCATTCCCTTCAACTGAAGAATACGAAGAAATAAATATCAATGAATCCTCACTCATTGATGATGAAACTAAATTGACTGACCAGGCAGGCACAAATACTCTGAGCTTAGAAGAGAAAAATAAAGTAATTCTAAGGGAGGGGCAAACTCTTCGTTTATTGGCTCTTGAACTGTTTGGTGATAGGGAGTTTTGGGTTTATATTTTTCAAGAGAACAAAGATGTGATAAATAATCCTAATAATGTAACTTCAGGCATTGAGCTGATTATACCTGATTCTGAACTATATAATATCGATTCGGAAAACCCTGCATCGGTTGAAAAAGCAAAGTTAACGGGGGACGCTGTTATGGATAGTTTCTAAGCCTGTTTCTTTGTATTTTATTCGATAGTTTATTAATTTTCTTACATAAAATAAGATTACTTCCTCTATTTATGAAATAATGATATATAATATCCCTTAATTAAAGAGATAAATAGTGTATATTTGCGACTTAAACCAGGAGTTATTTAAGAATTGTATGTACTTGACTACAATTTATTGTTTGAAAAGACTTAATAGGAAATTAAAAATAGAATTATGCTGAAAAAATTATCAACATTTGCCTTTTTACTGGTGGCAATTATGTTTGCAGGCTGTACAACAAACGGCTCTAATGGGAAGAGTGGTGATTTTAAACCAATTCAGACTGTTGTTCCGGAGCGCCCTGCAGGTCAGAAAGATGTTTTGGCCCTAACTGTGCCTAAGATGGATACAGTGAGAGTTGGATTTATAGGACTGGGTATGCGTGGACCAGGTGCTGTGAGGCGTTTTACTCATATTCCGGGAACAAAAATTGTAGCTCTTTGTGATATTTATGAGGATAAAGTTGAACGCTCTCAAACTATCCTTGATAATGCCGGATTACCTCGTGCTGCTGCATATAGTGGAAGCGAGGATGCCTGGAAAGAATTGTGTGAGCGTGATGATATTGATCTTGTTTATATTGCAACCGACTGGAAGAATCATGCAGAGATGATGATTTATGCAATGGAGCAGGGTAAGCATGTTGCGTGTGAAGTTCCGTCTGCTATGACGCTTGAAGAAATTTGGGATATAATTAATACTGCCGAAAGAACACAAAAGCATGCTATGCAGCTTGAGAATTGTGTTTATGACTTTTTTGAGCTTACTACTCTTAACATGGCGCAGCAGGGAGTTTTTGGTGAGATTCTTCACGCAGAGGGAGCTTATATACATGATTTAAGTGCATTCTGGGAGTATTATCAAAACGACTGGCGTTTGCAGTATAATAAAGAGTTTAGAGGTGATGTTTATGCAACTCATGGTATGGGCCCTGCTGCTCAAGTGCTTGACATTCACCGTGGGGATAAAATGAATACTTTGGTAGCAATGGACACCAAGCCTGTAAATATCCCTGAATATCTTATCTCTGAGAGAGGTGTTGATCGCGATAGTGCCTTTCAGTTTGCAAACGGTCAGCATACAATGACAATGATAAGAACTGAGAAAGGTAAAACAATTCATATCCAGCATGACGTTGCTTCTCCGCGTCCCTATACCCGTATGTATCAGGTGAGTGGAACCAAAGGGTTTGCAAATAAGTATCCTAATGAAGGATATGCACTTGATGCTTCTGTTTTGGCGGGAAGTGATATACCTGATCTGGAAGATTTAGATGCTCATTCTTATGTTTCTAGTGATCTGAAGAATGCATTAATGGAAGAGTATAAGCATCCGATACATCGTGAGCTGGAAGAGAGAGCCAGAGAGGTTGGCGGACATGGAGGTATGGACTTTATAATGGATTACCGACTTGTTTACTGTTTGCAAAATGGTCTTCCACTTGATATGGATGTGTATGATCTTGCTGAGTGGTGCTCACTTGCAGAATTGAGTCGTATATCAATAGAAAATAATAGCGCACCTGTTGAAGTACCTGATTTTACCCGTGGTAACTGGAACAAGATAGAAGGTTACAGACATGCGTTTGTGAATTAAACAATACTTTAAATTTAAAAAAAGCTGCCTCATTTTTAATACGAGGCAGCTTTTTTATTGCTTATTTTTTCAGCTTCAGCAGTTCTGGTATCTGGCCGGGCTCTTTTGCTACAGGTACACCTGCATCTTCGAATGCTTTAATTTTCTCAGCTGCTGTTCCGGAACCACTG
>CAZYNA010000003.1:0-18704 GCA_964648775.1 uncultured Proteiniphilum sp.
AACAATCATATCGCCTGAATCACACCTTAATTATAGCTCTAAAATCCTTAAATAAGCGTTTCTGCATATTTGGAAAAACACATTATACAACACCTCATATACTTAACTAAATTAGTTAATCATCGTGAATATAACAGTCTGACAGGTATTTTGTCAATTTAAAAAACTTACATTTCATTACATGCATCTGTTAATATTTTATATAATCGTTCCTGAGATTGACTTCCATAAAGTTCATGTTTTAAAAACATTCTAAATAATATTTCCAATTAAGTTAATACCAGATAATACTTTGTAAAATGAACAAATTTAAGGCTATTTACCTGTTTTTTAATATGATGGTAATAAAAAATGATTTACTTTTGCATTAGAAAACAACACAATAATGCCCTGTTGCTTGAATCATCACTTATTTTATTAATATACGAAGCAACATTTTTAAACTACAACACATTCTATCATTTTATAAATAAGTATAAGAAATTACAGATCTTTATTGTGTAATTGTTTTCAACTTGTGGAAAATTATTTAAAACAAAAAAGGAAATGAAAAGAAACATTACTACACTTCTAACACTGTTCTTTTTATCTCTTTCCTTGCTTACCTATGGTCAGGGATCGAGATATACCGGAGGTTATACTAAAACCTCCCCTATCAGTTATTCAAACAGATCAAACATCGTTATTGAAGGTGTTGAGATTTCAAACAACAATGGTTATGCAATTGCACTTTATAATAGTGAAAACATAACTATTAAAAACTCAAAGTTTGGTCCAACTCCAATGAAAACAGCTATTTATCTGTTTAATTGTAAAAACATTACTATAATCGACAACACATTTGAAAATGTACAATCCGGACTAATTGCATCAACGTCCAGTGGTATTAAATTCGACTACAATGATGTAACAAATGTTGTTGGACAGATTAAAGGTGGTGACCGAATTGGTGTTTTAGCTCAATTTATCCAGGTATCAGGAGCCGGAAACAGTATAAGCTATAATGTAAATGAAAATTTTGCCGGACAAAGTTCACCTGAAGACTTAATCAACATAAACCAATCAAATGGTACAGCTCAAAGTCCAATTGTTGTTAGAGGCAACTGGATTAGAGGTGGAGGCCCATCTGTTTCGGGTGGTGGAATTAACTTGGGAGACCTTGGTGGTTCATATCAAATTGCTGAAGATAATATCTTAGTAAATCCGGGGCAGTATGGTGTTGCAATCTCTGGTGGTCATAGCATGACGCTTAAAAACAATAAGGTTTATGCAAAAAGAGACCATTTTAATAATGTGGGTATGATTGCAGTAAACTGGTATGAAGGTCAGTCACATAGTATAACAGTTTCAGGAAACAGTATAAACTATACTAATAAAGATGGAGTGCAAAACAGCTGGTGGTTTGCAGGAAATGTTGAACCAATTGCAGGTAAATCAACAAATAAAACAGACATGAGCATAACTGCATCCATTCTGCCATCTCAAATTATTGGTAGAGCAAAAAGTGGATCAACTGGCTCTGGAGGTGGAACAGGAACCGGGTCAGATAATGGAAATGGAAATGGATCCGGATCATCCAATCCTGACAATACGCCTGATCCTAACGAGAATTCAGGTTCAGACAACTCTTCAAATACCGACCCGGATCCAACACCAGGAACGGACAATAACGGAAATGAACAAACAGAAGACCAAAATCATCCTTCAATTCTGATTTATAAGGACAGGTTTAATAGGCTTTGTGTTATTAACAGGGGTTCGGTTGCCCGCAATGCATATGTTTTAGTTGGGATGTCTGGTCGCACCGAAACATATACACAACGACTAAATGGTTTTCATACCGCAATTAACTATGTTGTACCATCAGGATGGACATTAGATGTATTCGTGAAAAACGGTGATAAAACTAGTCGTAAGCAGTTGACTTTTTAATTCAAGGTGTTTTTTAGAACACATTATTACACACTTTTTTTTAATATACAAACTACAAGAAAATGACTAAATTCAAATATATTTTTACACTCATTTTAGCAATGATTGTAATAGCATCATGTGAACGTGAAGATAACTTCACCGTTGAGGAGCAGCAACAAGTTAATGAAATGATTGGTAGCTGGGATGTTAAGGCTCACATCGAAGATCAGGTTGTATTTGACTCTATAAATGTAATTGTAACAAAAGCATTAGGAGATTCAATAACAATTAAAGATTCGGTTAATAATTTCTGGAGCTTCCAGGTTAAAGCTGCATCAGATGTTGCAAATAATGCTTTCCAAACTGATTTGTCTTCAAATGAGAATTCTGAATTAAATATTGGTGTAAAAATTGCCAATGGCAAAATTATTGATAAAGACAGTATTTATCTGGAAATTCAGTTTGAAGATGATGTAACTCCATTTGGAAATACATATGTTCTTAAAGGACGAAGAGCAAGCTAAGCTTTAAACATCTAAACATCAAACTCCTCTATAAGCCAGTTGTTGTCATCACCATATTTGTTTACAACTTCTTTAAGAGTATCCACAAGCTCTTTCTTATTGAGGAAATCAAGTTTTTTGTTGATGCGATGTATTGTTACAAAAACAGAGTCTAAAGTTCTGTTGGTTATAGTAGCAATATCCTTGCTCTCCATATTATTTACGAGTAATCCACATAAAATAACCTCTCTGTGTGACAGGGTTGGAAAGTTTTTCTGGATTACTCGTAATTCTTTTTCGTAGTATACCAAGTCATCCAAAGTTAGCTGCTGATTATCATCTTTAAAGTATTTCTTCATCAGATTATCAAGCATAGTCTTACCCGATCTGTTTAGATATGGTTTTAGTTTTGCTACCTCTTCCTTTATATTGTATAATGATGATATTGACGCAACAGTATACTTTTCTGATGCCTTATAGAAGTTTATTATTGTAATCTCACCCAAAAATGGATTTACTAACCTCGACAAAGAGTAGTTCATAATTTCATGCTTTCCATTAAAAAGAATAATATGAACTCTTTGATTAGTAACAATACCTGTTTTTCTATCTTTTACTATGTCATAAAAATCTGGATTGAGCTTGCGCCATTTAACAAGATCAAACTTATCGCCGGGCTTCATACCTAAGTTTTCATATCCAAGCCTATTCAATACAACATCTTTAGATATTGCATAATAAATCGCTGTAGGATAAGGAATCTCATTAATATCTATTACAACTCTCTCTTTCGAATGGTGCGAACTCACCTTCCCTATGACTACCTTTTGAGTATCCATTTCATATAGTGATTTTTAAATTTTGTCTCAAATATATAACACAAATGGCATAAAACAATACTTTTATAAAAAAAACATCTTACAAAATCTTACATATTTTTCTTCATCAAGCTGTTAACAGCTGATTAACTGCACTTTAGGCGAAAATAAAAAAACACTATTTGTGAATTAATTTTAAATATGGAAGATTATTTTTACTCTTTTTCTAAACATTAGATTATTATGCACCAAATAAATATAATAGCATTAACATTAAAAAAAATATGTACTTTTGTAATATTCTACATAGAATCTACAACAATCTATAATGAACAAAATAATATCAAAAGAATTCCTGTCGGAAAGGGTTGTACGTTTTGAAGTTGAAGCTCCTTTAATTGCGAAAAGCCGTAAAGCGGGACATTTCGTTATCGTACGAGTTGGAAAAAATGGAGAACGAGTACCCTACACCATTGCATCTGCAGATACTAAAAAAGGAACAATCACACTTGTAGTACAACGTGTTGGCAAATCATCAGAAAAACTTTGCAATCTTCAACCAGGTGAATATATAACCGATATGGTTGGTCCTCTGGGCAAAGCTACACATGTCGAAAATTTTGGCACCGTTATCTGTGCCGGAGGAGGTGTTGGAGTTGCTCCTATTTTACCTATAATTGAGGCAATGAAAAAAGCTGGTAACAGAGTAATTTCTGTAATTGCTGCACGAACAAAAGAGCTTGTAATTCTCGAAGAGCAGGTTCGTGAATACTCTGATGAGGTGGTTATAATGACTGATGATGGTACTTATGGAGTAAAAGGACTTATCACAAACGGAGTAGAGAAAGTTATTCAAAATGAGCAGGTTGATCTATGTATAACAGTAGGTCCTGCCATTATGATGAAATTCCTGTCGGAACTTACAAAGAAGTATAACGTACCAACTGTTGCATCGCTAAACACAATAATGGTTGACGGTACCGGAATGTGCGGGGCATGCAGAGTAACAATTGGCGGACAAACCAGGTTTGTGTGTATCGACGGACCGGAATTTGATGCGCATCAAGTCGACTTCGATGAAATGCTTATGCGTTTAAAAGGATATGATAAATAGCATATAAAATGAGTGAATACTTAAAAGAGCAACGTTCGCAAGAGTGGCGTGTACAGCTAAGAAAATCAATAAAAAATAAAGATCGTATAGCCATACCCAGAGTTAAAATGCCTGAGGTAGAACCTGAAATACGTAGTCGCAATTACGATGAAGTAAATATCGGGCTAACTCCTGAATTGGCACAAAATGAAGCGCATAGGTGTCTCGACTGTGTAGATCCTACCTGCATAACAGGGTGTCCTGTTGGCATCAATATCCCCAAATTTGTTAAACAGATAGAGCTTGGTGAATTTCTTGAATCAGCTAAAACACTTAAAGAAAGTAATACACTGCCTGCTGTATGTGGAAGGGTATGTCCGCAGGAGCGTCAGTGCGAGAACAGTTGCTTCTATACCATTAAACTAAATAAGGAGCCTGTTGCTATAGGCAATCTAGAAAGATTTGCAGCCGACTACGAACGTGAATCAGGTAAAATATCAATTCCTGAAATTGCACCTTCAAATGGCAAAAAGATAGGTGTTGTTGGGTCAGGGCCAGCCGGACTTGCATTTGCTGCGGATATGGCTAAGTTTGGCTATGATGTTACTGTTTTTGAAGCCTTGCACGAACTTGGTGGGGTACTTAGATATGGAATACCCGAATTTAGACTGCCTGGTGAAATTGTTGATACCGAAATAGAGGTGCTTAGAGAGATGGGCGTTAAATTTGAGACCAACTGCATAGTAGGCAAAACTATAGCCCAGGAGGACCTTAAAGAAGCCGGATTTAAAGGATTATTTGTTGGTAGTGGCGCCGGTCTACCCAACTTTATGAATATACCCGGAGAAAATCTTGTAGGGGTTATGTCGAGTAACGAATACCTCACACGTGTAAATCTTATGGGTGCGGGAAACCCCGAAAGTGAAACTCCAGTATATAAAGGAAAAAGAGTTGCTGTAATAGGAGGTGGAAATACAGCAATGGATGCAGTAAGAACTGCCAGAAGACTTGGTGCAGAAAGAGCAGTAATAGTTTATCGTCGCTCCGAAGCCGAAATGCCTGCACGTATTGAAGAGATTAAACATGCTAAAGAAGAAGGGATAGAATTCTTTAATCTGCATAATCCCTTGCGCTATGAAGGAGACGAACGTGGACGAGTACAAAGAATGCTTTTGCAGAAAATGGAATTAGGAGCACCAGATGAATCTGGCCGTCGCCGACCGGTTCCAATTGAAGGTGCAACTGATTGGATGGAGGTTGATGAGGTTATTGTAAGTGTTGGCGTCTCCCCCAACCCACTTATACCGCAAACTTTTACAGGTCTTGAAGTTACATCGTGGGGCACAATTGTCGTTAACGGTGATACAATGCAAACTGCCGACGATTTCATCTATGCCGGAGGCGATATAGTGAGAGGAGGAGCAACAGTTATTCTTGCTATGGGAGATGGCAGAAAAGCTGCTAAAGCTATGCACCAACAGCTTTCAAGAGCAAACTAATTACTTATAATTTAGAGATATGAAAATTTTAGCAGACGCACATATTCCCTATCTGAAAGGAGTTGCCGAACAGTTTGGCGAAATTGAATACCTACCGGGTAATGAATTTACACGAAACTCCATACAAGATAAAGATGCTCTCATTGTTAGAACGGTTACTCATTTTGGAGAAGAAATATTATCCGGCACCAATGTTAAGCTGATTTGCTCTGCCACAATAGGATACGATCATATCGACACAGATTACTGTGATGCAAACAACATTGCATGGAAAACTGCCCCAGGCTGTAATGCAAACTCAGTAGAACAATATATAACCTCCTCAATTCTAATACTTGCCAACAAGTATAATTTTAACATCAAAGAAAAAACAATAGGTATTGTTGGAGTAGGAAATGTTGGGAGTAAAGTTGAAACGGCATGCAGAAAGTTAGGTATGCGTGTTCTCTTAAACGATCCTCCGAGAGAAGAACAGGAAAAAGCTTTAAACAACACTGAGTTTGTTGATATAGACACTATTAAAGCAGAAGCCGATATTATCACATTTCACACACCATTAACAAAAGCTGGTAAGCACAGCACATATCATTTAGTTGATGATAAGTTTATTGAATCGTGTGCACTCAAACCCTTTATAATTAATGCTGCACGTGGAGGTGTAACCAGCAACAAGTCGCTAAAGAATGCTTTAAAAAACGGACTAATCAGCGGAGTTATAATGGATTGTTGGGAGAATGAACCGGAAATAGATCTTGAGTTACTTGAAATGGCAGACATAGCCACACCCCACATTGCAGGATACTCTGCCGATGGAAAATGGACTGCCACCAAAATGAGTATTGAGAATCTTATAGATTTCTTCAAATTGAATATAACTCCAAAGTTTCATGAAATCCCTTTACCGCAACAACCAATAATCAACTTGCAAAACATCCCCGAAGACAAGCAAATTCAGCACTCTGTATGGCATACATATAATCCTATTAAAGAAACTGAGGATCTTAAGCAATCACCGGACAAATTTTATCAATTCCGCTCTAATTATCCATTAAGAAGAGAATATCATGCTTTTAATGTTATAAATGCATCAGAGGCAAACAAAGATCTATTAAAAAGCCTTGGTTTTGTATTAAAGTGAACTCCAACCGTTCATAATTACATTTCTATTGTAGAAGTACGCTTTATTAAAAATATCTCTCATTAAACTTAGCGTAAATAATTAGAAAATTGTAAAAATATCTAGCAACAATCTTTGAAAATCACACAAAAAAAGGTAAGTTTGTGGTAATAATAAAATCAATGAATAATACCTTTCTTAAAGCGTAAATAGTAATAGAATAATTATAATTTTTTAAACATGAAAAGAGTATCTCGTTTATTATCATTCATGCTGGTTCTTGGGGTAGCTATCTTCGCAACCTCGTGTAGCAGCAAGTTAAAGCCGCTTACGCAAAATAATTTTAACGTAACGCCTTCACCACTCGAAACCGTAGGAAACCAGGTTCCGGTTACAGTTAACGGAACGTTCCCCGAGAAATGGTTTAATAAAAATGCTATTGTAACTGTTACTCCAGTACTCAAATATGGCGATAATCAGGAAATAGCAGGAACACCTTACAGTTTCCAGGGAAGTAATATCTCAGGAAACAGAGTTACAATTAATCAGGACAGAGGTGGTAACTTTACATTAACTTCTACATTCCCGTTTGAAGATGCAATGCGTTCATCTGAGCTGTATCTTCGTTTCGACGGAAGAATAAAGAACAAACGCTCCGACTTGCCCGACCTGAAAGTGGCCGACGGAGTAATTGCCACATCTGCACTTGCCGATGTTGCAACAACAACACCTTCTGTTGCTCCCGACGGATTCCAGCGCATTATACAGCAAGCACAGGAAGCAAATATTATGTTTGTTATTCAGCAGGCTAATCTTCGTCAGAGTGAACTTAACAAACACGATATGACCGTTTGGAAACAGCGTGTTGAAGAGGCATTTAATGATCCAAGACAGAACGTAAATGTTGAGGTATCAGCATATGCATCTCCCGATGGAGGTATCTCAATCAACGAGCCACTTGCTGCACAGCGCGAACGCAATACCTCTCAATACCTTGAGAGCGAGCTAAGCCGCAGAAACATCGACACCGAAGTATTTGCACACTACACTGCTCAGGACTGGGAAGGATTCCGTCAGTTAGTATCAGCATCAAATTTACAGGACAAAGAACTGATTCTTCGTGTACTTGAAATGTATCCCGACTCAGAAACCCGTGAAAGAGAAATCAAAAATATCTCTTACGTATTCGAAGATCTGGCAGATTCAATTCTTCCTCAGCTTCGTCGTTCAAGAATCATCGCCAACATAGAAATCATTGGCAAGTCTGACGATGAAATCATGACAGCGTGGAACAACAACCCAAAAGAACTATCTGTTGAAGAACTGCTTTATGCCTCAACTCTTACAAGCGACGAGAGCGTAAAAGAAGCTGTTTATCAATACGTAACAGCCAACTTTACTAACGACTACAGAGGCTGGAACAACATTGGCACAATGTATTTCAAACAAGGCGATTATGCAAAAGCAGAACAAGCCTTCAACCGTGCAGCACAGGTAGCTCCAAACGCTCCTGAGGTGAATATGAACAAAGCACTTCTTGCAATAATCAACAACGATCTTACTACAGCAAACGAACTGCTTGGACGATCGGCAGGAGCTCACGGACTTGATGAAGCTATGGGTCTTCTTAACCTGTTGCAAGGTAACTACAACCAGTCAGTTGGCGCTTATGGAAACAATATCTCCAACAATGCTGCTCTTGCTCACCTGTTAGTTTCAGACTACAACAAAGCAAAGCAAACTCTTGAAGCAATTGAAAACCCCGATGCAACAACCGCATACCTACTTGCAGTAATAGCATCCAGAACCAACAACTTCAACGATGTAGCTGCCAACCTACGCACCGCAATTGGTCGCGACAGAAGCATTGCAACACAAGCATTAAACGATTTGGAGTTTGCTAAGTATCGTACAAACAATGAATTCATGTCGATTCTAAGATAATACCAATCGGTATTCTTATCAACATTAAATTTACATATAATTGAAAAAAGTGGGCTGAGAGGCTCACTTTTTTTTATGCATTAACAATTATTCACTGATACTACCACATATAAATCACTTTACCACCTCTTATGATGGGTTATTGATACCCTATTTAAATATAAGCAACCTATAAGGAATGTATAAGCGATCACCAGAGATGGTATAGACTTGGCATATAAAATGTATCTAAAAAACACAGACCGTATAACTAAAAACAGTGGACTTCACAGCCCACCGTTTTTAATTAATTTAAAGAAATAATTAGTTCTATTATTAAGCTCATACCGAGCCCCTAATTTCGCTTGGCGTTTTTCCTGTACGTTTCTTACAGAAATTATTGAAATGAGAGAGATTTTTAAACTTCATCATCGTGCTAACTCGCTCATACGAGTGTTTTGTTTCTCTCAGTAATTGAATCATCTCCTTCTCTTTCATGTCAAGGATCCACTGCTTTGGAGTTGTTTCAAAAGTCTTGATAAAATGCCGTGAAAATGTTTTAGTGCAGTTAAAACCACACATTTCTGATAACTCAGGTATAGAATCCGTACTTTTGTAATGTTTTATTACCGATTCCTTTAAACTCATATTGTTAGAATCGCTTTGAAAAACATTCACCAAAAGTTTATTATTACCATTTCCACTAATCTGCACCTTCTTTCCATCCTTATAACTCAGCGTTAAGGAGTCGATATCCACAAATACCGAAGATGACTGAGCCGTATCTTTCATATCAATTTATTTAAATCTATTTTATACTTACTGTTTATTATTTTTGAGTCTGATGGGACTCTGGTTTATGTTTATATATTATTACTGTTTTAGTTTCTTAATTCTAAATTATAATTTTCTTTCATGTCATTTAATGAACGAATTAGGGTATAGGTTCCGCCCCAATTTTGGTAGGTAAACGTCCTATCTATTGACATTTCGTTAGCAGAAATTGTAGCAGGTACTACAAGCATGTAATAGCCATTAGATGGACGGGTAAATGTGCTACTTGTTATTGCAGGGGATATTGTTACCGTTTGATTTGTATTTATATTTCCTTGATTATTGTTGTTTCTAAACCATCTAAGTGTTCCCGTATACACGAATTCCTTTGGTGATAGTGTTATCGTTCCACTACTTATCAAATCAGTTACCCTCATTGTTTGAGTGTACACTTCACTATGGTTACTATTCACTTGCTTGGTGTAAGTGAAAGTAACATCCGTGTTATTGTTGTAACTTGCTGGTAGTTGGTATTTAAACTGCCCAGTGCCGGTAACAGTAATTGTACCTGTTGTTGCCGTAATGATCGCATTGGAAGGCACTCCGGTGCCTGCTATCACAGACATATTGGGTCCTCCGTGTGTAATTGTTCCTCCATTAATTGCTATAATATTCGCTGTATTGAGGTGAATATTGGTAACGCTACTTGGTGTAACGTTACTTCGTGTATATCTTGTATGCAATAATCCTTCGAACACATCAAGTGTAACAGTCTGATTTTGATTTCCAAATGAAGTATGGTATGACCAAGAATACTTTCCGTTTTCAGTTAAGTTTATTGTACCTGTAGATGCATAAAGATTATTTCGCCATGCGTAAGGAACAGGTGTATTTCCAGTGCCATAGGTTATATTTCCTGTTTTTGTAGTCACATTATACCCTACCATCCCATCCAGGAAATAATCTGCCTGCAAAATAACCGACTCCGCATTTCCTGACGAGTTTGTTTTAAATTTCACCAGCTGCACTCCTTTCTGTGTAGCTCGATAGATATAGTGTATCTGTCCACTCTCTACAACCATTTCCAAGCCTGTTTCTGCAGGATATAATCCCTGCGAGTAAATCTTAATGGGTAATGGAAACAAATCGTCCGGAAAGTCGGCCGGGATATTAAATCTTAAATCAGCTGTTTGACTTTGAGTTCCATTAAGTGTTGCAGGACTCGCGTTATTAATAGTTACCGGATTAAATTCAAATGGCTCTCGCAGTTGAATCCTTATAGTACGAGCTAAATCACCCTTGGAAACACGAATAAGAGCTACCCCCGGTTCTTCCGGTAAAGTACCAAGTCCTGTTCCGGTAATTATACCGGTTGCTTTATTGAATTGCAGTGAAGTTCCAACAATAGCTGTATTTCCTGTTTGTAAGGTAACAGTTACTTCATCATTATTAAAAGTTTCGCTGTCAAGTTCAGGGAAATATTTTGCCCATACCTGAAACGGTTGATTGGGCTGAGTTAGAATAACCAAAGTCTTTTCTACTTCCAGTTTGCTTACTCCATCGGAGATCATCGGATATCTCTCGATAACCGGATCAAGTGCAGTATTGTTGTGAGAAGCACCCTCTAAAGCATCACTGAAGCTGGTGTACCCTGCTCTTGTCACCGTTTTAATCTTAACTATATAATGATAATTCCTTTCGATATCGTATCGGTCCTTATCAGCATCGATCAAGTCGATTTTATAGAAGTATGATTGTCCTTCGTAAGTGCCTCGCACGATAACAGTCGTTATCGCTGAAGCCGAAGCATTCTTCCGTTCAAAAAGATGTTTTTCTGTTGTCGAAAAATTAGCTTGAACAGCCTGAAGCAGGGTTACACCTGCTGGTTCAGTAATTGTTCTTTCTACGAAACCATTAGTAGTACTATAAGGAGCCACAGTACCCTTATCAGGTGCATTGTGTATAACAAAACCGTTAGTAGTGAAGTTCGCAGCTTCGTTTACAACGCTAATTTTTGCCTGATTGCGCAATAACTCAACCGTTCTGCCTGTAAAACTATTGGCAGAAATACCAGTGCTTAATGCAACCCTCGACCAGAAAGTAGCCTCAGATGTACTTAGAAGAGCAACAACAGCCGCCTCGTTCATGCCAGGAGTATCGTTAAACTCATTATCATTAAGGTTTGAAATGAAGTGAATTATACGAGTACTACTACTTGGAGGAAGTTTAGCAGTAAATTTTCCTCCGGTAGTTGTTTGCTCAGTAAGTGTTGCCGATTGACGTGTTATAAAGTTACCATTCTCATCAAAGACCAACAGGTACATATTATTAACACCACCGTTTGCCCTGGTTGTTATTGTTTTAAACTCGGGGATAGATGTAGTAAAGCTAACTGTAACATCCTTTCCGTCCTCTATTTGTTGTTCGGGTATTGTTATCACATCTTGCGAACAACCTGCAATAACAATCAAACAAAATATGGATATTGCTTTTATTATCTTATTCATAGCTTTATTGTTATTTCTCTGTTAATCTTTAATATCGCGAATACAACGAACATAAGCTCTGGACACAGTTCCTTGGTTACTATAACTATCTGTATGATTTTTTGCGGGTACATTAATTCCCATTCTGTAAGCACCGGTACCATATGAACTAGGATTTGGATACTGATTCCAACTGCTCCAATAATATCTTCCTCGCATCACATATTCACTAGGTGCAGTTTGTTGAATTACATCAATATAATGTATCTCAGCTGCAGTTGGCAGTCTCCAACCTGTTTTAATCGTTCCATCTTCAGCTTTTTCCCAATAAACTCTGCATTGGTCTTGTCCCTCACTATATGATTTTGGCAAGCTTGCTCCAAACTGTGATGCCATTTCAAACTTAGGAGAAATCATTTTAGAAACTTCTTCACTATTTATAGTTCTTCCCTGACTATCCACTGGAGGGAAACCCCATATATCATTGCCTGAAGGAGCCAATGAAGTTATGGCATACATATATGGATTATTTAAATCTGCGGCAACAATTGCAGCATAATTTGCATAATGTGCTGATTCAACTCCTTTTGTTACCGTAAAGTAGGTTGCAGGTAATTGTCTTATAACAACGATCTCTGTAAGTTGTCCATTTGTAACTTTAAATTCTATATCCTTAGGAATATAATTTACAGGTATTGGACTACTTATAGTTATTGTTCCTGCAGCAACATTAGGCTGTACAGTAACTGTTGGTTGTTGATTTGAAGCCACATTTTCAGTAACAGTCACTCCACTATTATTAATATAGGTAAAAGTTGCCTTCAAACTACCGGGAACCAACGTTACATTAGGAATTGATGAGTTGAAGTTAAGAACATAGCTACTGATATTTGGCATAAGCACGTTGCGCTCGGAAACCACGAGGTAGTGGGCTCCTGTAATATCAACCAAGACCTGTTGTGTGCTCCAGTCTTTAATGATGTAATTTCCATCAATAGCAATAGGTGGTTCTTCTCTGCTACCAAGAATATTCACCGCTACACTAATATCATATAAGAAGTTGCGATGAATCTTGTTCATATATTGTACGTCATCACCCGTAAGTCCGCGTGGAGTAACAGGTACACGGTATTTAAATGTTTGAACGTCTCCAAATCCACCTCCTGTAAGATTTTCCTTAAGTGGAACATACAACTCTATATACGTCTCATATGCGGATGTCTGACTCCAATCATTGGCATATGCATAGAAAGGATAAGCTGTAGTTTTATTTGTCCCGTAAGCAGTAGCTAGTGCTCTGGCAGAAGTTTCCTTCCAGTCACCGGTTTGCAGCGCACCACCATCCATCAATGCAGATTTATCAGTAAAGTGAACAAGTCGTGCTGTTGCATCACCATCTTGAGTATATCCCGGTACATTCACATTAATAAGTTGAAGCCTGATCTTGGCAGCTGCGCGCTTCATATCTACTGTCCCTAAATCAGGGTTGTTCAGATTAACGGATTTATTAAGAATTACACCATCCATTACAAACGATGTTTGCTTATCAAAACCTCCTTTACTTACAAAATCAGAAGTCTGAAACACGATATTCTTTAAAGCATCAAGATTATCTGCATCTTCATTTATAGAGGTCAGGCTCGCAGTATTATTAGCTACCACGTAGATATTGTAAACTGTGGTTCCATCAAGCAATGCTACCTTATTTGCCGGTACAGGAATGGTTGCTTTACCTGTTCCCTGATCGTATGATAGACTACTCACACGCCACTTCAACGTGTTTCCTTGATAGAAAAAGATGTCAATTGAGTTTATTTTATTCTCATTTAAGTCATCGATACCATCTTCCGTAGAAATAGCTCGAGTAGTAAGTTTACCCATTGAGAGGTTGATAGTTAGAAAACTGTCTTCCACCGGATATTCATCTGCAACTTCATTTGTGCATGCGGTGCCTAAAATCAATGCCACCGCTATTAATGATATAAAGTGATATATTCTTTTCTTCATAATTTATCCTCCTCTTTTATGGAATAGCTGGTTGATTAATAACTATACGGTTACCTTCCCCAACCAGGTTAGATCCGCTTATTAATGGCACTTCTACAATATTACCACCATATATCACATTAATATACAACTCTGTTGTTCTCACTGCCGTACCTGCTGCGTTTGAAGCCTTTATAGTCAATGTTTTCTCCTGATCTGTAGCTCCCTGAAAATCTCCTACAAATTCGAAATCTGTTGGGTTTGTAAGGTTTGCTACCCATGTTGCATCTATAGGGTCGGTTAATTTAAATGTAAATGAAACTTCACCACTTGTTCCTGTAGAATAAGTTTTATTAGATTGCGTTGGTAGCGGATTAATAGTGTATTTATGTTCAAATATATATTCTGCGGGTAAATAATTCCAAGGAAGTACGTTTGTTGTTAATGTTAATCCATCAAATTCACCAATACTTTTTATAGTTCCATTAAGCACATAAGAGTGATTTCTTTTAATTGAAAACAGGTGATCATCAGGGCTAGTAACCGATGAAGATGGATCTCCCGGAAGACCTACAGATGTTATATTCTCATTTATATACACCCAGTATCTAGTGGAAACACCATTGTAAAGTGCTTCGAGCTCGAGCATTGTAGCGTTGTTTGACTTATTCCCGGCTAAGTTTTCGTAAACGTAAACTGTACCCATATCATGAAATTCATCATCTAAGACTATAGCTGTTGCAGGTGATTCGAAATCCCAATAAGTCTGATCGCTTATTGTTACACCACCTTCCCATATAGGCGTTTTACCAGTATTATCTATAATACTCATTTTAGTTATGGTCACACTTGAATCAGTTTCCTTTTTAAGTTTCAATGAAATTTTTGCCGCAATACGAGTAAGAGTTATGTCAGTGCTATTACGAATAGTATTGTCATTTGGATCAATTGGCTTATCAACTAAAACACCGGTTTTACTTCCCGTCATCACCAATGGGAGAATCAAATTACTACTTATATCATCCGCCATAACTGCATTAAGTCCGGTTTTAGTTGTAACACCCGCAAGTCTTCCTCCCAAATCCGTAGTTTCATTAGCCACAACGTAAACATCTTTAGTTCCTGTTGCCACTTCAAGCACAAACGGATTCGTAAAAGTGTCCTGTCCGGCACCGGAGGTGAAAAGTTGATTAACTTCCAAAGCATCCCCTACAAACACAAAAATACGTGCTTTGCTAATTTCATCATCTCCTGTGAATAGCGGATCTCCTGCAGCTCTTGTTTTCACCCCATCTGTGGCAAGGTTCACAATTATAAAGCCTGTTTCCTCACTCTGCTCAACCACCTCATCAAAGATGCAGGATGAAAAGAGTGATACAAATATCAGTGCGGTTATAAACGACTGTATATAATATGTATATTTATTTTTCCTCATAACTATCACCTATTTAAATTCCACATACTGATATACCACATTCCATGGAGTTATCACCGCTTGAATGCTTATTGTAGCCTTGAAGTCGATAATAATATTCAAAGTCTTTCCAATTTCCGGCACGAAAATGTTGCCATCTGCATCCTTCTCTGCAGTATAAATCAACTCACCGTTATAGTAAATATCCACCACATATTTTTCCGAAGGGAAAGTGTAGAAGATAGGAGCATGAAGGTTACCTTCTGAAGATAAAGACGATCTGGGAGCATAATTAACCTGTTCACCAATCAGATTCCCGTTAGGGTCATACGTATTCATTGAAGAGCGTAATACATAAGTGTATTCACCTTCTTTATTGCCGTTCCATTCCTTCACATTAACAGCAGTGATAGTAACCCCGCTCGTCATTCTGTGAATCTCAACAACATGCGACTGCCCCATTCCAATGCCACCATACTCAAGCAAAGCACTCAGGTTGCCCCTGAAAAAGTCGGTAGAAGGCTGTGCATATCCATCTTTTATATTAAGCTTCACGTATAAATCAACCAGTTTTTTTACAGAGGAGATATTAGAAAAATCCAAGCTATTGTCAACATTTCCCCAAGCTATGAAAGTAAGCGACGTAAATCCCGGATAATCTATCACGATATCAATTGGCTTTTTGCTTTTAACCTGATCAGCAGTTAGCTCAAACACATCAACAAGATTCTGATTCTCGTCAAAAACAAAAAGGATTACGTTTTTCACCTCCCCCGAAGCTGTAATATCATTCATATCGATATCCAACGCTTTTATTGTAACCTGAAAAGGGAGGGGACAATCCGACAAATCCTCTTTGAAACAACTGCTTAGTAGTCCCGTAATCATCAAGCTGATTACCAGAAGTAAGCTGAATTTGCTTTTGTTGTTCATCATCGTTTATTTTATAGTTTCTTTTGTTCCGCGGAGGGGTATCACTCCCCAACCGCGGTATTTTTAGTCGTCGGATTAAAAAAACAGATGTTGTGGTGCTATTTTTTTAATTACCAAGTAACATTTTGATTTACAACATTCCATTCTTCAACTACAACCTTAACGTCTAGAAATGCTTTATCAACAGGGTCAATATAAGGATTACCTAAACCTTGAATTGTTAGATAGATGTTGTATTGTGTGTTTCTTGTAACTTTACCATCTGCATTAGTTAAACCATCCATGTTTACCCATACTGGATAGTAGGTATATCCATCTTCATCAATATATAATCCTTCATAATTTTCTGAAATACCATTTCCATCCATTGTTGGTTTTGCGCGAAGAACGATAAACATTTGCTCTCTTTTTACGACAGATGAATTCTCATTAACGTAATAATATGGAGCAGCTTCATTTGTTACTGGAATACCTGTTACAGTGGCATCAAGAAGCAATGCATTAACAATTGCTGTTTCTGTAGTAGCTGAACCTACATATGAATCTTGAGGAGAAGACCATGTAGCCCCAACAGAAAAGTCTAAATTTGTTGCTAATGGTGATCCAAATAATTTAGTTTGTTTTGGAACATTAAACATGGCAACTTGCACATCTTCTAATTTGTCAAATATTAGTTTCTGAGTTTCTGGGACATTATCTAAATCTAATTCAGCCTCTACAATCGCAACACGAGCATTTACACGAACAATAGCAAGTGGTTCCTCTTCCAAATAATTTTTACCTTCTTCAGTTGTTTCTTCATAGCCATAAAAGTTTTCACCTACTGCAAGAACATCAGTAAACTGACCAGTCATAATTAGACCTGTATTAGCAATATCCTCTGCTTTAAATGATGCGGGTAAATCTGCCAATTTTGCTTCTAAAGCAGTTTTTGATGCAACAAGTCCAATACTAGTATTAGCAGCGACTAACACTGTAGCACTTCCAGCATGAGCTTCAATGCCTTTTACTTCAGTTGTTGCCGAACTACCATAACCAGTTAGTGCTCCACCGCTATTAAATACCCAAACCTCTAATGATTTGATTGTGCTTTCAGCCACCAATCCTGGTGATGTAGTAGCATTTGTACCACTCAAATCTCCAACAGCACGTACACCTGCACTCTTGCTTGATGGGAATACCTTAATTGAAATAGTCGCATCCTTTTCGCCGGTCATATCCGGAACATCTTCGTTGTTACAAGCAACCATGCCTAAGGCGATGATAGCTACAAATAGAATTTTAAAAATTTTCATGTTGAATAAAATTTAAAAATGTGATTAATTAATTGAATGAATTACTTTATATCTTTAATATGTTCGTTTAATTCTCTTAGGTTATGAGTCGCTTCTGAGTTACCGCCATTCACTGCACGGGTGAGATACTCTTTTGCCTTGTCGAGCTCGCCTTTCATTGAGTAGGCCACTCCCATCAGGTTCCACGCTGTTGCATTATTCTCAACCTTGTTTAGTCGTTCAAGTGCTACATCGGGGTTGTTAGCCCGAAGTTCGCCCACAGCTGCATTTATATTTGCCGTTGCATCCGTAGGGAATGTGTTAGCTGCAATATCAAACACCTCTTTATATTGTGATGAGTTTTCGGGATATGTATTTGCCAGTAAGAACATTTCGTTAAGACTTAGCAACTTGGGGCGACTTTTAATTATGTTTGCTGTCTCCTCCAGACTGAAGTCGCGCGACACAAATGCTATAAGGTATTCGTTGCGACGAAGTGGCGGATAGAACACACTTAGCAGTCTGTTGTAGGTAGTTCCGTTATCCAGAGCAGATATTTTTCCGTCACGTGCATCCAAATTTGGCTCTGTATCAATTATATTTAAGATTGCATCTTTATTACTTAATGTGGATGCTTGTACAGCTGTGCGAAGTCCGTCCCAGTCCTCACCAAACCACTCAACCCTAAACTGCTCACGGGTGTA
Source organism: uncultured Proteiniphilum sp. (assembly GCA_964648775.1). Lineage (GTDB taxonomy): Bacteria > Bacteroidota > Bacteroidia > Bacteroidales > Dysgonomonadaceae > Proteiniphilum. The sequence goes on from CAZYNA010000003.1 coordinate 18,439, forward strand.
GTTGTATTTCTTTTCTATATGTGTGGCTAACGTCTCGGCGCGTCGTTGCGAAAGTATCAGGTTGCTGTCTTTATTTCCTTCGGGCGATGCATATCCTGAAATTGTGAAGTCTGTAATTGTAAGATCTTTGTCCTCCTGTAATTCGCGGATACTTTTATCAATCTTAGCTAATTCTGATGAATTGTCTTCGAAGTTAGGAAGTAGATCCCAACGACCAACTACATAATTAAGGTATGCGCTATAGCTCTCACTTCTTTGCTTAATCT
>CAZYNA010000003.1:18804-82862 GCA_964648775.1 uncultured Proteiniphilum sp.
CGACCAACTACATAATTAAGGTATGCGCTATAGCTCTCACTTCTTTGCTTAATCTCCTCTACCTCAGGTGTGATGTATGGGAATCGGTATTCAGGTACAAACAGATCAGGAAGTACTTTTGGGTTCATCACCAAAACGGGTAGATTATCGAGACAGTCGGCACAACCGATCACCTTTGTCTGAAAAATTAAACTGGCATCTCTCTGCCAATCACTATAAGGCACTGTTGTTTGATAGTGAATAGATTGGCTCGCATTATTATCTCTTACAATTTGATATTCTTCAGGAATGTTAAGCACAGGCTTGCCTTCCCACTCAAACAGTCTGTTAAGAATACGGTTTCTTAGTTTTCCCTTCACTGCAAAAGGTTCAAGTTTTACAGAAGCCTCAGAGTTGTTTGATGTTATTACAGGTGTAATAAAAAGCATATCGTTTTTATTCAGGTTCAGTTGCGAAAGATTGATATCCATTTCAACTGTGGTCATTCCTTCGCTCTTTGATATGGATTGATTATCAATAGTAATTTGCTCGGAGTAGCTTGTTTGACCAATAAGTGCACTGAATGGCACACCTGTTATAAATACTATTATTAATGCTATGTAGTTGTATCTCTTCATACTGTTTCTCATATTTATTTGATTAGATATATAAGTGATATGGCTGCTTTAGTAACTCCAAAATAGTTTGTCTTGGCATCCTCTTCCAACAGTGTTCCGCATTTTACGCAAGGGTATTTATCATAATTAAAATATACATACCCGGCACCAAGGTTAAGCTCAAGGTTCCATTTGCGGGATATTGCCCACTGGTATCCATAACTTACTCCTGCACCAACTCCCCACCCTTCATATCTATAATCTTTCAGATCTTTTAGTCTGCCTAATGGAATATCAACACCACCTACATTATAAGCACCTGCTAATGCATGTATACCAATAAAATGTCCGTTGAATGTTTCGCATGTCCAGTAACGAAGTTCCGGTTGTGCAATCCAGTGTTGAATCTTTTTATTATCTTCGAATTTAAATGGATTAACCCCACCGGTTATGTCGAGGGTGTATTTTCTGTTTAGTGCAAACTCCATTCCTATATTAGGTGTGGTAGTTGCCCAATGAACCAGATTGGTCTTTATTCCTACACTTTGCGAAAAGGAGATAGAGATGAAAGTGAAGAGGATTAAAATTGTAAAGAATAATCGTTTCATACTCGCCATATTTTTTCTGTAAAATTATGGTCTTTTTGAGCAAGCTGCTTGTCTTAAATCTGCAATCATTATAACTAAAACGACATTAACCTTAGTTAAATTATAACTCAATCGGCATTTCAAACTTATATTCAATTTATTATCAGCATTTTAATTAGTCAAATGTTTTCATCATTATTTTCACATACATTAACGCTAAATTTAACTAAATAATGTATTTTGATATATAATTGTCCTGTTTATGAAACTATTATTGAGAAAAAAACAAGAATTATTTATCAATAAAAGACTAACGCATGTCCTGTTTTGACAATTCAGGACTGCAAATCATGTCCTATTTTGACAATTCAGGACTGTAAATCATATCCATTTCTATTATTTTGTAGTCTGATTGCTGTGATTATAGTATTTCATGTTAAGGACTTAAATGGATTACTTTTACTATCTTTGCAGCTCTTAAATTAAACAGACTCAATAATATTTTTATGATGAATTTTGTAGAAGAACTACGCTGGAGAGGTATGATTCATGAAATCATGCCGGGTACAGAAGAGAAGTTATTACAAAAACGTACTGCCGGATATCTGGGAATTGATCCTACGGCAGACTCACTGCACATTGGTCATCTTGTAGGTGTTATGATGCTTAGACATTTTCAACGTGCAGGACACACTCCAATAGCTCTTGTTGGAGGTGCAACTGGTATGATTGGCGACCCTTCAATGAAATCTGCGGAAAGGAAACTGCTCGATGAGGAAACTCTACGCCATAATCAGGAAGCAATAAAAAAACAGCTGGCTAAGTTTCTGGATTTCGAAAGTGATATACCGAACAGGGCACAGCTGGTTAATAACTACGACTGGATGAAGGATTACTCATTCCTTTCATTTATTCGTGATATTGGCAAGCATATAACTGTTAACTATATGATGGCTAAAGACTCCGTAAGGAAGCGAATCAGTGGAGATACTGGCGAAGGGATGTCGTTTACAGAATTCTCATATCAGTTATTACAGGGATACGATTTTCTGCATCTTTATAGAACAATGGATTGCCGCATTCAACTGGGTGGCTCAGATCAGTGGGGTAATATTACCACCGGAACGGAGCTTATTCGCCGTGTTGAAGGAGGCGAAGCGTTTGCATTGGTTTGCCCTCTTATTACAAAAGCCGATGGTGGTAAGTTTGGCAAAACAGAGAGTGGCAACGTTTGGTTAGATCGCAGATACACATCTCCATATAAGTTCTATCAATTCTGGCTCAATGTAAGTGATGATGATGCAGAAAAGTATATAAAGATATTTACATCAATGCCTAAAGAGGAAATTGAGGCTATTGTTGATGAACAGACAAAAGCTCCACACCTGCGCCCTTTACAGAGGCGTCTCGCTGAAGAACTCACTGTTATGGTTCACTCTAGGGAAGATTATGAAATGGCTGTTGATGCTTCTCAAATACTGTTTGGTCAATCTACTTCGCAGGCACTTCGTTCTATCGACGAAGAAACATTTCTGCAGGTGTTTGAAGGTGTTCCTCAATTCTCTGTTTCAAAGGATAAACTTACTGAAGGAGTTAAAGCTGTAGATCTTCTCACAGAAGAGGCTGCAGTATTTCCATCTAAAGGAGAAATGAGAAAAACTGTACAGTCGGGTGGCGTAATGATTAATAAGGAGAGACTAAATGAATTTGATGAAACTATCAATCTCTCCCACCTCATTGCCGGCAAATATATCATAGCTCAACGTGGCAAAAAGAATTATTTCCTTTTAATAGCAGAATAAAAAGTGTAATTGTTACAATTTTGATAAATTGGGCACAAAATATTTGGAACGTTAAAACATTTATTATATTTTTGCACTGCTTTTCACGAAGCACATAAGGATTGTCCCATGGTGTAATGGTAGCACATCTGATTTTGGTTCAGCCGGTTGAGGTTCGAGTCCTTGTGGGACAACTGAAAACAATTCTGAAACCCGTTCTTAGAGCGGGTTTTTCTTTTCTACAAACGGTTTTACCTTTTTCCGCTTTATCCAACTTTATACATTTTTACTTAATTTATCGTATTTATTTCGTACCAATTATTGCTTTTGTGCGAAAAATGGTACGAAAATATTAAGAATATAGAATTCTGGGCATTATCAATATGGGAAATTACCCATATGTAAACGACCTAACTAAACATTATATCATCATACCCTTAACTCAGTGTGGTAAGTATTAGTAATAGGTAATTTTATGGTCTTTTATTTTCAAATCGACTATTTAAGAAAAAAGTAAGATTGCCATTTTCTACAGTTCATTAAGTTCATCGAAGTATCGATTAAACTCAGTAAATATTTCGTTTCTAAGTGGATTACATCTATAACAAATAATCGAAGAGTAAACATCCTCTGAGCACCTGTTGTGTTTAATATAATCTCCTTGAGAATATTTATTATACCACCTTTCAAATAATATATCACGGTATTGATGCTTCTTGTCATAATTGTCGCACGTGAAAATTAATGCATCGTCATTTTTAGCGAAAAAATCCGAGATAATTTTAGATATAGTGATGGCAACACGTTGATCAAACACCTTCCTTGCACAGACTTTATCAAAGTTAAAAGAATAAACACGTAAAGATTCAAAGCCAGGTAACTCTATAAAATAAGCGATGTATCTACATCGCTTACAGTTTTAAATCTATATGTGTTTAAATTATCTGCCGAATAATTATATGGGCTTTGCAAATTTAATTCCTCGCTCATCTGCCAGTTTTTTTTAAATCACCACCGTTTCTAATACATTCGTTTATTGCCCGTTTATCCTCCAACACCTTATCTATGAAGTTGCGGGCATTTTTCCCTGTTCTTACTTCTGTTTTCATTTGTTTTAATTTTATGGAGTATAACTACTTTGTATTGTTTAGACTAATTAATAACCCCAAAGCTACATATTTATAAATAAATAACAAAACAAGCCATATGTTTTGCATCATAATTAGTTCTTTATCACCAATATACAACCTTAAAACGTGTTACTTGCTACTTTTGTTTTAAAATTTCGGAAAAACATCAGACTGGTTTTTGAACAAGAATATTGTTTTATATGGTAATAAATCATGAAACAATTGTTTTATTTATTCTTACCAATTGTTTTGATGTCTTTCCAAAAGGCAGATATAAATGATAGTATCGCAGGGACAAAAAAATCCCCAGCTTATTATAGCCGGGGATTACAGTATAAAAATTAGTTCTATCTTATTTTGAATAGCTTTCTTTTACAAAATCAGCATTGTTCAAATAATCGTAACTTTCCTGAACTCCTTCAACAGGTGTTCCTGTATATCTTTCAACCTCAACTATCATGTATTTGGCTCCCGACTGACCTACATTGTTATAAATGTTTTCAAAATCAACTTCACCACTCTTGCCAAGTTCCATCTCATCTTTAATGTGAAGTAACTCAAAGCGGTTAGGATATTTGTTGAAGTATGCAACCGGATCATGTCCTCCTTGAACTACCCAGTAAACATCCATCTGGTAGAACACTTTTGAAGGATCAGTATTCTCAATCATGTAGTCATACATGATATTACCTTCAACTTCTTCAAATTCAAATGCGTGATTGTGGTAACCAAACTTAATTCCTGCAGCATTACACTTCTCACCAATTTCATTAAAGTAATCACAGTATGCCTGCAGATCAACCAATGTTTCTGGTTTTGGAATCCATGCCACAACAAGATACTTCATACCTGCTTCTTTATGAGCTTGTATTGCAGTATCCCACCATGCCCATGTTGCATCCCAATCAGTATCTGATGCTGGGTTAGCTAATGGTCTTCCTGCGTGAGAAGAAAGAACTTCCATTCCTGCGTCTTCAATAGTTTTTTTGAAGTCGGCCGGAGACATTCCGTAAAACTGTCCATCATTATAACCGGCAGCCTCAACTCCCGTATAGCCCATCTCAGCTACAGTAGCAATAGTTCCTGCATAGTCGCCCTGAATATCATCACGAAGTGAATATAACTGCAAGTAAATATCTTTTGTAGCTTCAGCTTCAGCAGTCTGCTGTCCCTGGCCACATCCGGTAAAAATAAATAGGCAGCTTAATAAAACTGCACTAAAAAAAATTGAATGTTTTTGCATTGTACTTTTGTTTTAAAAAAAAGAATATTTCCACCGGAAGGCAGAAATATTCTTTTAAGATGTTATTTTATTAGTCTAAAATTTTAACTCTGATATTGCGATACCATACATCGTCACCATGATCCTGAAGGCCAATATAACCTTCTCTTTCAGGTCCGCCAACATTGTTCAGAAGTTCAAAAGCAAGAGGCCATTTATCCTGACTAAACTTACTTTCCTGAAGCATATCTGTCCATTGCTGTGTCCATAAGTGGTATTCAAGAACGTTCTCATCATTTTGTCCATGAACAACAGTACCTCTGTAAACCATAATTGAAGTAGTATTCCACTCATCAAAAGGGTTCTGATTTTGAGGAACTGCAGGTATCATATCATACAATGAAGCAGACATTCTGTTATTGTCTTTACCCAATTTAGCATCGGGGTGATTAGCGTTGTCAAGAATCTGATATTCCGGTGAAGAAATATAAATTGGCTCATATCTCTCGTTTCCGTCTCTATCAACAGTAGTTACTTCCTGAGCTAAATAAAATATTCCTGAGTTACCGCCTTTTGATACTTTCCAATCCAACTTAAGCTCGAAATTTTTAAACTTGTGGCTAAAGATAATATCTCCACCATCTCCATCCTGAGCTTCACCACCACCTGAGCCGTTAAACTTAATTGCACCATCTTCAATAGTCCATTTACCAGGCACATAGTCTTTTCCATAACCACGCCATCCTGTAAAATCTTCACCATTAAAAATTACGATATAACCCTCATCGTCTGTTGGAAATTCTGATAAATCAACCTGAGGATTTTCTACTACTGTATATTGAGGAGTATCAGTAGCAGCCTCTTCTGTTTCTGAATCTTGTGCTTTTTGTGATGCACCTCCGCAAGCTGTAAAAGTAGCAGCAGCTAAAATTGCAAGTGCGTAAAATAATTTCTTCATAACTTATTTTCCTTTTAATTAAACTGATAATTTAGTTTTATTATTAAATAAAAGAAGGGAATAACAGATCAAACAATCTGATACTCCCTATCTTATGTTGAGATTAAGGCATCTCCGGTAGTTTGAAACCGTTCTTATAAGTATGCTTAATCATTTCTTTTGCATATTCCTGAGCATTTACAGGATCCGACCAAGTCTTATCGAATGTTGGGTGACCATCAGTAATTTTGAAGCCATCTTCAACAATTGTTCTGATAGTAGCATCATTAGGAATATTAGTAAATTCCATATTAGCACCATCCCAATGAAGTTCCTGGTTCAAGCTCTGTAATCTAACAGCAAGAACACCCATAACAACCATTTCGTTGAAAGGTCCTGCTTCTGAGAAAGGAGATGCAGTTTCAACACGGTTTTCAGGAGATTCTTTACATGCACGTACCCAATCCATCTCGTGTGAAAGTGTAACTTCACGCTGAGTTTTTGGAGAATTAGGTTTACGACCCGATACTAACCATGGGTTAACGCCATAGCAACCGCAGATAAGAGTATCTTTAGTTCCGTGGAAGATAACACCACCACCCTGATCGTTCAAGTTTTTACCTGCAGGTACTCCTTCAGGACGCATTGGCTGTAAGCCACCATCGTACCAGTAAACCTCAACTTCAGGCATAGCAACCTTTGGCAGGTTGTCGCGAGCAGGGAATACATATTTAACTTGCTGGGCAACAGGTGCACAGTCTGTTAATAACATTGTTGAAGAACCTTGTACTTTAGTTGGATATCCAAGATTCAAGCCTTTAAATACCGGATGCAGGATATGACAAGCCATATCACCAAGAGCACCTGTACCAAAATCCCACCATCCACGCCAGTTCCATGGGTGATAAATTTCATTGAAAGGACGCTTGTTAGCAGGCCCGATAAAAAGATCCCAATCCAATGTTTTTGGAATACGGTGAGTTTCTTTAGGAACATTTAATCCCTGTGGCCAAATAGGACGGTCTGTAAATGCTTCAACTTTTGTAACTTCACCAATCACGCCATCAGCAATCCAATCGATCACCTGACGAACTCCCGAACCTGATGATCCCTGGTTACCCATACTGGTTGCAATTTTATGTTTCTCGGCAAGTCTTGTCAACAAACGAGATTCATAAACACTATGTGTTAAAGGCTTCTGAACGTAAACGTGCTTGCCCATAGTCATAGCATCTGCTGCAATAATAGCGTGTGTATGGTCGGCTGTTGCAACTACAACACCATCTATTGAATTGCCTAACTCCTCATACATTTTTCTGTAATCGTAGTATTTCTTGGCATTGGGATATTTCTTAAATACATTTTCGCTGTATCTCCAGTCAACATCACAAAGTCCGATGATATTTTCACTTTGTAACTGGTTAAGGTTTGCATTTCCCATTCCACCTACTCCAACACCTACGATGTTAAGTTTATCGCTTGGGGCTTTATAGCCCATGCTTTTCCCTAGTACCGTAGAAGGTACGATAGTTAAACCGGCAGCAGCCATAGCACCGGTTCCTAAAAATTTTCTTCTCGAAATGTTTGATGACATAAGTACTTTTTTTTTGGTTTAACTTAAGTTAATTATTTATTATTTTACTTGTTGTATATCATTCGTTTATGCTTCATTTATTATAGCACAATTTAGAATAATTCTGAAATTTGATTCTTAATAATCCTAATATAGATAAATTACTTCCGTAAAAGTAAGATAAATATAAATGAAAATGAAATTTTATTGAATGAATAATTTCAATTTATTACAAATATTATGTTTTATCACAAAAAACTCCGGGTTAACCGGAGTTTTTTGTGAAATATGTTATTGATAGATTACTGATCGTAGCCCGGATTTTGAACCAGATTAGGATTAGCAGCTATCTGAGTATGAGGAATAGGATACAGTTCTTTGTTAGGATCGTTACTTGGTGTATGATCCCACCATGTTCCTGTAACATACTTACCAAAACGTATAAGATCAGTACGTCTTTTTCCTTCAAAGATAAACTCTCTTCCTCTCTCAGCAAGCATCTCATCCATTGTTAATGTTGAAGTTGTATATCTTGCTGCAGGCCAATCTTCTTCTGTAAACGCACGACTTCTCGATGCATTAACCAGGTCTACTGCTTCCTGTGTTGCAACGCCACCATTTTTACGCATTAATGCTTCAGCTTTGTTAAAATAAATTTCTGTCAAGCGATATATCATATAGTGGTTTTCATGGAAGTTGTCATCCAATATAGTTCCAGCTACATATTTATTGAAGCGGGCTCCACTATTTTCTTCACCTTGATCCATACCGCCTTCACTTGTAAAATCACCTTCACTCTCTCTTCTGATCGAGTTTACATAAACAAAAGGTTCACCATTGTACTCTTCTGTTCCAAGAATAGGTTCTCCTGTTTCGATATCGTACTGAGGCCCAAATAAGAACCACTCTTCTTTGCGAAGGTCATTATCATCATATGCATCGAATGCAGAAGGGATTACAACAAATGCGTTCCATCCGGAAAAGTCAACTCCAAGAGCTCTACTCATATTTGAGTAACCAAAGTAGAAACCTCCCCAGCCAAAAGTGAATCCACCTTGTTTACTGAAAGCAAACTGAAATAAAGCTTCATCAGCCTCTTGATTAGTATTGGAGAATGTTGAAGTGATATCTTCGGCAAGTTTAGGTGTTCCATTTATACCTCCGGCATTTCCATTGATAATCATATCACATGCTGCAATAGCCTCATCATACATTGGTGTACCAATATGATACTCTGCATTCAAATAAAGCTCCGATAGCATAGCATAACCTGCTGCTTTTGAAACTCTACCTACAAGCTCTTTAGAATATGGCAACAATTGTGGGACATATGTCTCGAGCTCAGTTTTAATAAAATCAAACACCTCTGCTTTTGATTGTGAAGGTGGATTCTGTGGCTCACCTACTGTTGTAATAATAGGAACATTACCCCACAGTTCCATAATTTTCATATAATGGAAAGCTCTAAGAACATATAGCTCGGCAAGAATAGCAGTCATTTCTGTATCAGAAATGCCAATCGACTGGTTGTCCACATCCTGCAAGTCCATAATAGCAGAGTTAACGTAACCAAGACCTGTCCACATTAAAACCCATGCTGTACGCATACGGCTTTCGTTAGCAGTCCAAGTATGATAATGCTGTCTAAAGTGGTCACCACCGTCATATCCGTGTCTTCCTTTTTGTGGCCATGCAACCTGATCAGATGATAATTCAGAGTGATAATAATAACCATTCTGACCGGTTGGAGCAAGCCATGCCTGCATATGTGTAAATGGTCTCAATGCAGCCTGCAAAACTTCAATTTTATTATTGTAGAAGTTCGATTTGTTTAATTCACTATAAACGTTCTCACTTAAATCGGTACAGCTATTAAGTGTGAAAACCAATACCGCTGTGAAAAACAGACCTATAATTTTATGTATATTTTTTTTCATATATTTTTTATTTTATTCTGTATGGTATTCATACTAATTAAAAACTAACATTAACTCCAATTGACCATGACTGAGTGCGTGGGTAGTAATCTCTCTTATCAACACCTGCCTCAAATCCGGTATCCTGTAGTTCAGGATCTACACCGCTATAACCGGTTAAAGTAAGAATATTTCTTCCGGTAACATAAAATCTCAAGTTTGAAATATAATCAGTTTTTAAAGGAACATTGTACCCAAGTGTTATATTATCAAGTTTAACAAAACCTCCTTTTTCAAGATAGTAATCTGAGTATTGTGGGTCATCATCTAAATCGCCATGCTCTGTTAAAGCAGATGTTAACATGTTGTTAGGCAACCATTTTTGATTTCCAAAATAGAGTTCTTTTAAGTTAAGTATATCGAAACCAAATTTACCTCTGAAAAGAAGTGTCAGATCAAAATTCTTATACTGGAAACGATTGTTTAATGACGCCTGTACTTTTGGAACTCCATTTCCAATAATCTTAAGGTCGTCTTCAGAAATTTCAGTAGATCTTACGGCTTCTCCTTCTGCATTGTAAAATAACCATTTTCCATCTTCTGTAAATCCGGCAAACTCTTTACCGTAAAAGTTACCAACTCTACCACCTTCCTCAAGACGGAATGCATTACCTAAGTTACCGGGTGAAGGCAGACCGTAGAATGATAGCCAGTTAGCCTTAAATACATCGCTCGAAAGTTTAGTCAATTCGTTTGTTTGATAACTTGTTGCCAAATCTATATCCCATCTGAAATCCTGGTTTTGGATCGCTGCAGCAGATAACTGAATCTCAAGACCGGTATTTCTGATAGATCCTACGTTTGTATAAATAAAGTCTCTAACGTATGGAGGTTGCTGTGCATTATAATTATACAATAAGTCTTTTGTATTTCTATTATATACATCGATAGAACCACTTAATCTTCTGTTAAGTAATGAGAAGTCAACCCCAACGTTAAGTTCATGCTTCTGCTCCCAACGAAGATCGGGGTTCGGGTTTCTTGCAGCTCCGTAAGTTTGGTAATAAACACCATCTTGTGGATAAACACCTCCAGTACTTAGTGTTACAAGAGACTGGTAGTTAGGTATTCCCTGGTTACCGGTTACTCCATAACCAACTCTTAGTTTTAACTCATCAATTACATCTGCATCATACATAAAGCCTTCTTCAGAAATAGTCCAACCTGCCGAAATTGCAGGGAATGTACCCCATTTGTGATTTGCACCAAATCTGGAAGATCCTTCGTGACGAACAATTGCCTGTAGGTAATATCTGTGATCAAAAGAGTAGTTTACACGACCAAAGAAGGCAACAAGTGTATTATCATTCTTGCTGCTACCCATTCCCGGGCGAGGTAATCTTGTGTTTTGAATTGCACTACCTGCACCTAAATTCCAATCAAGAAAAGCATCAGTTGTAAAACCGTTGTTGTTAACATTAAATCTCTCTTCAGTATCATACTGATAACTGTATCCTAAAAGTCCGGTTAATGTGTGAACATCATTAAACGTTCTTTTGTAGTCTGTTGTAGCTTCAAATGTTTTACTCCACGATAAGAAGTTTTCTTTTGAAGCATAACCCATACCCTGATAAGAAGTTCCGGGTCTGTTATCCCAGTCTGTTGAAGCGCGGTAATATCTGTCGTTGTATGTATTACGAAGATAAGAACCAAATCCTGAAACAGACCAGTGATCGGTAAGTTGTACCTGCAAACGTAAATCTGCAGATGTTGTTTGCTGATCTCTTTCTGAGATTCTATTAGCTAAGCGTGACAACGGATTGTAGTTGTTAAACGCTGTAGTTTCATAGAATGTACCATCTTCATTATATAGAGGAGCTGTTGGGTTTCTTTGAATCGCTTGCTCAAAGTCACCTGATCCTCCACCAAGCATATTTGCTTTATTAAAGTTTGTTGCAAGGTTGAATGACATAGTTAATCTATCGTTCAAACCTTTTTGGTTAACATTCACACGTCCACCAAATTGCTCACGAGCATTTTCTTTTGCAATTCCTTCAAGACTGCTGTAGAACACAGAAGCTCTGTAGTTAGTATTTTCTGTTCCACCTGATGCTGAAAAATTGTGATAATGGCTTAAGTTGTTATTATTTATCAGCTCATCAAATAGATTAGTATCAGCACCAAAGTCCTGATTAGCATTTACAATTCCTTGAGAAATAAGATCTCTCCATCCTGCTGCATCAAATACTTTAGGACGCTCACTTAGTATCTCACGCTGTGCATAAGATGAATAGTTAAACTGTGGTGCACCTGCACGCCCTTTCTTTGTGGTAATAAGAATTACACCGGCATTACCACGTGTACCATAAATAGCAGCTGCTGATCCGTCTTTCAAAATATTGAACGACTCTATATCATCCGGTTGCAAAAGATCAAGGCTACCTCCGGGTATACCATCAATTACAATTAACGGAGAACGAGTTCCCGAAAGTGAAGCAATACCACGAAGCTGAATATCCATACCTGAGTTAGGGTTACTGCCATTAACTCTTGTCATATTCAATCCGGCAACTTTACCCTGAATAAGGTCCATTGCGTTACGGGTACCTCCCTGATTAAAGTCGGCAGCAGTAATAGTCTCAATAGACGATGTAACCTCTCTTCTGTCCATCGTACCATATCCAACAACTACAACCTCTTCAAGCATTTCAGAGTCTTCAGTTAGGCTAATATTAATAATAGTTCTTCCATTTACTTGCACATTCTGAGATTGCATTCCTACATACGAAACCTCCAGTACACCACTCGACGGTACATTATTTAATGTGTATTCTCCATCAATATTGGTTACTGTACCGTTCGTTGTTCCTTGAACAAGGAGGGTAACCCCAATCAGTGGTTCACCGTTAACATCAGAAACAATACCTCTTACGGTAGTGCCCTGAGCAAACAACCCCAGTGATAGAATCCACACAAAAGCAGACAATATCACTCTCATTTGATTTGTTTTTACTTTTTTCATTCTTCAATTTTTAAGTTAATCGTTTAAATAGTTGTTAAGCACATTATCATGTTGTGATATAAGTTTTATTATAATGATAAATTAATTTAAGTAAGATATCATATTTGTTTCATCGTTAATAAATGTCACAAAAAAACACGTTATTTTATTAAATTAAACGTATTAGCAATATTTAAATTTCACATTTTATGGTACATAATAGCATATAAAATTCAAAGATAGTTGTTGTAAGTTAAATTACAAACTTTTTATATCAAAATCCTATTTTTTACTACAATTTTAACAATTAAATTAATACACTTAATTGCATTTAAACGTTCTATCACACATAACCCAAAACAATCAAATTTAAAATCCACAAATATTTTTGTTTCTCTTTATAAATGAAGTAACTTTATGTCGTTAACATCAAATGTTTGAAATGTTGATAACAAATAGGACTATGAACCAGAACAGTTTTTTAGCAATAATTGAACAGAGTTTCCGAAACAATTGGGAAAGACCTGCACTAACGGAAATAGACAGCAGAACTCTTTTATATAAAGATTTTGCAATGGAAATAGATAAATTACATGATCTTTTTGATAAGGCAGGTGTTAAAAGAGGTGATAAAATATCTATATGCGGTAAGAACTCAGCCAATTGGGCTATATCATTCTTCTCAATACTTTCATATGGCGCAGTTGCGGTCAGCATTCTTCACGAGTTCGATAATAGTAGTGTTCAATTTATTGTTGATCACTCAGATTCAATTATGTTTTTTGCAGATAAGAAAATTTGGGAGAAAGTAAACGAAACAACTGTTCCAAAAATAACGTCTGTAATTTCACTTGATGATTTTTCTCTTCTTAAATCTGAATCGGAGAGCCTTAAAGAGTTTGCTGATGGCTCAGAAGTTTATTTTGAAGAAAAATACAAAAACGGGTTCTTTGTTAACGATCTTACTTTCAGAACAGATAAACCGGAAGAGCTTGCCGTAATAAACTATACTTCAGGAACAACAAGTAGTCCTAAAGGTGTTATGATTCCCTACCGGAGCTTATGGTCGAATACCAAGTATGCCAACGAGAATGTAGGTTTTATGAATCCCGGTGATGGCATTTTATGCATGTTGCCAATGGCGCATACATACGGACTGGCTTTCGAAATTCTCAACTCAATTTCACTGGGTTGCAATGTCTATTTTCTTGATAAGTCGCCATCCCCAAAGGTTTTGCTCGATGCTTTCAAAGTAGTTAAACCCAAGCTGGTTTTGGCTGTACCGCTTATTCTTGAAAAAATTGTTACTAAGAATGTTTTCCCAAAGCTTAAGCAAGGCTCTGCCAAATATTTATCTAAAATTCCATTACTTAACTCTGTTGTTCACAAAAAGGTGCGCGACACGCTTATTGAGTTCTTCGGAGGAAATTTGGTTGAAGTGGTAATTGGTGGTGCTGCACTTAATTCAGATGTGGAGAACTTCCTCAAAAAGATAAAATTTCCGTTTACTGTTGGATACGGAATGACTGAAACCGGACCGCTTATTTCTTATGCATACTGGACTGAGTACAAGAAGCGTTCGTCGGGTAAAGTGGTTGACAGGATGCGTGCTAAAATAGATTCTGAAGATGCCGAAAATGTTGTGGGCGAAATTCTTGTGAAAGGTTCAAACCTGATGTTAGGATATTATAAGAATGAGGAGGCTACAAAAGAAACATTTACCGACAATGGCTGGTTTAAAACTGGTGATCTGGGTACATTGGATAGTGATAATTTCGTCTTCATTAAGGGAAGAAACAAGAATTTGTTGCTTGGACCATCCGGACAAAATATTTATCCTGAAGATATTGAAGAGCGACTTAATTCATCTGATTATGTAAGTGAATCGCTTGCAATTGGTGAGGATAAAAAAATTGTTGCGCTTATATTTCCGGACTTCGATACGCTTAAACAAGAAAAAATTCCGGAAAGCGAAGTTGATTCACTGTTCCGGAAAATTATTGATGATATAAATTCAAATCTACCTACTTATAGCCAAATTGCTTCTTTCAGAATTCAAAATAAAGATTTTGAGAAAACACCAAAAAGAAGCATTAAACGCTTTAAATATCAGAAGTAGTTGGGATTAATATTCATCCCAACTCTTTATTTCTACATCCTCTAAATCCATCGTGCAAAAGGCAGTGATAAATGCACTTGCAAGTCTTGCATTGGTAATAAGCGGAATATTGTAGTCTATTGCTCCCCTGCGAATAATGTATCCGTTGGTTAGCTCTCTGCGTGTTACATCTTTAGGAATGTTTATTATCAAGTCGAATTCCTTATTGGCAATCATTTGCTTAATGTTGTTCTCACCATCTTCATCGGGCCAGTTTACATCGGTTGCAGCAATGCCGTTGTCTTGTAGAAATTTTTGAGTGCCATGACTTGCAAAGAGTTTATAACCCTTCTTGCTAAGCAATTTACAAGCGTCAAGGAGGTCTACTTTCGACTTCATTTCTCCTGATGATATAAGAATTCCTTTCTTAGGGATATCATAGCCCACCGATAGCATCGATTTTAAAATTGCATCCGAAAAGTCCTCCCCTATACAGCCCACTTCGCCGGTTGACGACATATCAACCCCCAGTACAGGATCCGCATTCTGAAGTCGGGAGAATGAGAATTGCGACGCTTTAACACCAATATAATCAAGGTCGAATACCGAGCTATCGGGTTTGTCATACTCTGCTCCCAGCATTATTCGAGTGGCAGTTTCAATAAAATTATGCTTCAATACTTTAGAAACAAACGGAAATGATCGTGATGCTCTCACATTACATTCAATCACCTTTATCTCATTATTTTTAGCAAGATACTGTATATTAAAAGGACCACTTATATTAAGCTCTTTAGCAATTATCTTTGAAATTTTCTTCACCCTGCGCATAGTCTCGAAGTATATCTTCTGAGCAGGAAATACAAGCGTTGCATCTCCGGAGTGAACCCCGGCAAATTCAACATGTTCTGATATTGCATACTCTACTACTTCTCCTTCTTTAGCAACAGCATCAAACTCAATCTCTTTGGCATTTTGCATGAAGCTGGATACTACAACCGGATGCTCTTTCGAAACATTCACTGCCATTTTCAGGAATGTCTCCATCTGGTCTCTGTTATAGCATACATTCATAGCAGCACCCGAAAGCACATAAGAAGGACGAATTAAAAGTGGAAATCCTACCTCATTAATAAATGAGTCGATCTCCTCCAGACTGCTTGCTTCTGTCCAGCGCGGCTGATCAATCTCCAGCTCGTCGAGCATTGCCGAGAATTTATTACGGTTTTCGGCTCTGTCAATCGACAATGGCTGTGTTCCCAAAACAGGCACATCTTGTCTGTGCAGCTTCATTGCCAGGTTATTAGGAATCTGACCACCCATCGAT
Source organism: uncultured Proteiniphilum sp. (assembly GCA_964648775.1). GTDB lineage: Bacteria > Bacteroidota > Bacteroidia > Bacteroidales > Dysgonomonadaceae > Proteiniphilum. Next base: position 34,973 of record CAZYNA010000003.1, read on the forward strand.
AAAATAACACCTTTTGGCTGTTCCAGATCAACTACATCCAGCACACGCTCAAAAGTAAGCTCATCAAAGTAGAGCCTGTCGCACATATCATAGTCGGTAGAAACAGTCTCAGGGTTATAATTTATCATCACAGATGCATAACCCAAATCCCTTGCGGTCTGTACGGCATTAACCGAACACCAGTCGAATTCTACCGACGAGCCAATCCTGTATGCTCCTGACCCTAATACTATAACCGACTCTCTTTCGTCTTTTCTTGGCACATAGGCCTCTTCATCACCATAAGTAAAGTACAGATAGTTCGTATCGTCGGGATTTTCTGAAGCTACTGTATTAATTCTACGTATCTTAGGTGTTAAACCTAAACTCTTTCGATGACCTCTTACTCTATTTTGTTCATTTTCAAGATTCCCGTCCGGCTCTTCCACAAAGCGCGCTATCTGGAAATCTGAGAAACCAAGCCTTTTAGCCTCTTTAAGCACATCGGCAGGCAGATCTTCAATCTTGTTATATCCCGAAATTACTTTAGAGTAGTTGTATATATTTTCGAGCTTCCCTAAAAACCAGGGGTCAATTTTTGTCAGTTCTTCAATCTTCTCAACAGTATAGCCTTTATAAAAGGCGTCGGCAATGGCAAATATGCGAAGATCGGTAGGGTTGGAAAGCGATTCCTCAACATTATCAAAGGTGATTTCCCTGTTTCCTACAAACCCGTGCATTCCCTGCCCTATCATGCGCAATCCTTTCTGAATAATCTCTTCAAACGACTGCCCAATTGACATTACTTCACCAACCGACTTCATAGATGAGCCAATCTCATGACTTACTCCATAGAATTTATTTAAATCCCATCTCGGAATCTTAACAATCATATAATCTACTTTCGGAGCATAATATGCTGAGTTTGATGTTCCCATCTCGCCAATCTGATCAAGAGTATATCCCAGAGCAAGTTTAGTAGCAACAAATGCCAGCGGATATCCCGATGCTTTTGATGCTAGTGCGGAAGAACGGCTCAGTCTGGCGTTTATCTCTATAATTCTGTAATCGTTGGTCTCTGCGTTAAAAGCATACTGTATGTTGCACTCTCCAACTATTCCTATATGACGTACAACCTTTTGTGCAACATCTTCAAGCAACTCTACCTGATCGTCACTTAAAGTGATAATTGGTGCAACCACAATACTTTCTCCGGTATGAATGCCAAGCGGATCGAAGTTCTCCATTGGAACAACAGTAAAGCAGTGATCGTTTGCATCGCGTATAACCTCAAACTCAATTTCTTTCCACCCTTTCAGGCTCTCTTCAACAAGAATCTGATTTGAAAATGAGAGTGCACTTTTACATAATTCCTTAAACTCATCCTCGTTATCACATATGCCCGATCCCTGACCCCCAAGAGCATACGCAGAGCGTACCATAATAGGGAATCCTATCTCATTTGCTGCTTTTAACGCATCTTCCAAACTCCCAACAGCTATAGATTGAGGTGTTTTAGCTTCTATTTCATCAAGTTTCTTTACAAACAGATCACGATCTTCCGTAATCATTATAGATTCAACTGATGTTCCGAGAACTTTTACATCATATTTATCTAAAACACCCGACTGATATAATTCTGTTCCACAGTTTAATGCTGTTTGTCCACCAAAAGCAAGCAGTATACCATCGGGTTTTTCTTTTGCTATAACTTTTTCTACAAAATAGGGAGTAATTGGCAAAAAATAAACTTTATCTGCCACACCTTCAGATGTTTGAACAGTTGCAATATTCGGGTTTATAAGTATCGTTTCTATACCCTCTTCACGCATTGCTTTTAGAGCTTGCGAACCTGAGTAGTCAAATTCGCCCGCCTGTCCAATTTTCAGGGCACCCGAACCCAGCAAAATAACCTTCTTGATTGATTGATTCATTTATGTATAATTTCAAATAGTTTGAGTTGTCCTTTAACCTGCTGTATATTGTATACTTCTTACATCAGAATCTTGATTCAGGACTCAAAAAAAATCGGAAATCCCGTTTGTTTAGCTTTTAGCTTTAACTCCGAAATTTCCGATCTCTGTACATTTGAGCGTAATAAAAACGTGCTGCATTCTGCATACAATATTTTTAGAACACAAAGATAGAAAAAAATAACCGAAACTTTACTCATATTTATCACTTATTTAAAACGTATATTATTCATACATTATTCGGGTTTGTTCGAACAAGGTTCGAACAAGGTACGAATCAGGTATGAACCAGGTATGAATAAAATATGAATAAATTACGAACAGATATCGGGTTTGCAACAATCAAAAAAAACCAAAATCGCGCAATAATAACACAAGAGTCATTTGATTTGCATTTCTCATAAATATTGATTATAATATCTATATATAGTTGAAGAGGGTTTGCCGGAATAGACTTATTGTCTTTATCCGGGTTTTTTTTGAATATACAGACCTTTGGATTAACACTAAACAATCGACATAACAAATAAGTAAATATGAAAAAAATTGCAATTATAGGTAATTACCCTCCGCGAAAATGTGGTATAGCTACGTTTACGAACGACCTGAATGAAGGGTTTAAGGTTAATAATGCCAACACAGCAGTTATAGCTATGAATGATGGCTTAAATAGCTATAACTACTCGTCTGATGTTGTTTTTGAAATTGAACAAAATGATATACTGTCATATATTAATGCTGCTGAGTATCTGCATACCAACAAGTTTGATGCAGTGATTTTACAGCATGAGTTCGGAATATTTGGCGGCAGAGACGGAAAACATATATTGCAACTGCTTAAACGGCTTCGTATGCCGGTTATCACCACTTTACATACAATTCTTGATAATCCGTCGGAGCATCAAAGACGTGTGGTAAATGAGCTGGCGCAATTGTCGCATCGGTTAGTTAGCATATCAGTGAAGGGAGTGGAACTGCTGACTTCAATATATAATGTTCCTAAGGATAAATGTACTCATATTCATCATGGTGTACATGAAATTGGGGAACCGAATATTGATGGATTGAAAAAGAAGCTGGGGGTTGAAAACAAAAAAGTGATACTTACATTCGGACTTCTTTCAAAAAACAAATCTATTGAGGTGGTAATTAATGCATTGCCCGAAGTTGTTAAAAAACATAAAGATATTGTATATATTGTGCTGGGGGCAACACACCCGCATGTGCTGAAGCATGAGGGTGAGGATTACAGACATTCACTTATAAGGCTGGCAACTAAACTTGGTCTTGATAAAAATGTGATTTTTATTAACCGTTTTGTTAGTAATGAGGAGCTTTTTAACTACCTAAAGATGTGTGATATATATGTAATTCCTTATTTAGGTGAGAAACAAATCTCATCGGGTACATTGATATATACAATGGGGGCGGCAAAACCAATTATATCTACTCCATTTTGGTATGCAAAGGAAATGCTGGCAGATAACAGGGGATTACTCTTCGATTTTAAAGACTCAAAACAATTGAGTGAAAAAATAAACAGCTTGCTTGATGATACCCAAAAAAGTGAATCTATTGCAATGAATGCATTTGAATTAGCAAAGGATTGTTATTGGCCAAAAATTAGTAGTCAATATAATAGTATGGTTACAAAATTGGTTGAAGAAGAGGGAGTTATTAAAACTGAGTATGAGCTGGCGGATGAGAGTGAATTGAAGTTTACATTGCCTCCGATAAGTTTAAGTCACCTGCAACTTATGACGGATAATACCGGACTGCTTCAACATGCCAGGTATAGTATTCCTGACAGGGCTCATGGTTACTGCAGCGACGATAATGCGCGTGCATTGCTATTGTCGGTTATGCTTCAGAATGATGTGCAGGATGTGGATGAACTTAAAAGATTAACAAGCATTTATCTGTCTTATCTTGATTTTGCTTTTAATCAGAAGAATAGTAAGTTCAGGAATTTTATGAGCTATTCGAGAGAGTGGCTCGATAATTCCGGTACTGAGGATAGTAATGGCAGAACTCTATGGGCTTTGGGTTATGCAGCTTCTCATACAAATAACAGTAATTTGTATCTTCACTCAAACGGACTATTCAGAAGGGGATTAGAGGCAGCACGAGATATTTCGCACCCTCGCTCATTGGCTTATACCATACTCGGACTGGTTTATCATGCAAAAGCAGAAGGTGTGCCTGAAGTGATTGAATTGCTTAAGAATAAGTCGGCCCAATTATTCGATATTTATAGTAAAACTATTGATGACAACTGGATATGGCACGACAATAAGGTAACTTATGGTAATAGCAGAATTCCTCAGGCTCTGATTTTTGCGGGTTGGTATTTAAAAGATGATATAATGGCTAAAAGGGGATTAAAGATTCTGAACTGGCTAATTGACAAGCAGTTTACGGATGGCATATTCTCTCCAATTGGAAATGAGGGCTGGCTGACACCCGAAGGGAAAGCTAAGTTTGATCAGCAGCCACTTGAAGCTAATGGTATGATTGATGCATGTTTGCAAGCCGAAGAATACAGCAATGACAAGAAATATGGCTCTTATGCTATGAAGGCTTTTTCGTGGTTTACTGGTGATAATATAATTGGTGAAACTATTTATGACTTTTCTACAGGAGGGTGCCGCGACGGATTAATGACGAGTGGAGTAAATATGAATCAGGGAGCTGAGTCTACTCTTTCGTGGCTTATGTCGTTGCTGAATATTTCACTATATCTGCGCGAAACCAAAAATGTAAGTATATGATAAAAGTAAAACGACAATCAATTAAAATTCTTCCCTCATCAATGAGAACGCTGGTGAGACCATTTGTTCCGGGAAGTGAATCTCAGGTTGAACATATTCTTTTCAGAATATTCTCAACTCCTAAGAGCGACAGAAAAAAAATTGTAGAGAGATTGCATAAGCGACTTGAAATGCCTCATGATACATCTAAGACCATATTTATGAGGCACTTCGAAAATATTAAGCCTCGAATTCCTTCAAACATGGAGCTTTCTGATACAGACAAACAGTTTATTGGTGCCTGTTTCACACAACAGTATGCACTGGAATCTACTGCTTTGTTTAACCCATCTATTGTTCCACACCCAATTCAGGACAAAGAGGATGTTACCCGTTTTATAATCAGTTTAAGAGCCATTGGTGAAGGGCATATTTCTTCGATAACCTTTATGGAAGGGGAGATTGATAAGAATTTTAATATTAAGGTAGGTAAAAACTCACCGGTTATTTATGAGCCTGAAAGAACAGATCATATTTATGAAAAAAAGGTTATCATTAAAAAAGCAAATGAACATAAACTTCTTTCGGATTTAAATAAACCTGTGTTTAATCTGTTGACCGAGAGTTTTAATTTGGATGAGCTGAATCTTGCAATCAATAAAGTTATTAATGAAAACATTGATAATGATAGAGATGAGTTGATCAGTTCGGTGGAAAGTATTAGAATGCTTGCACTATCAAATTTTTCTTTACAGTTTAATACTGATGATATCACAGAAAGGGCAATTTACCCCGCATCGCCCAGCCAGAGCAACGGATTAGAAGACGCACGCTTTGTTAAGTTCAGGCATGACGACGGCAGTGATACGTATTATGCTACTTTTACAGCTTATGACGGACATAAGATTATGCCTGAAATGCTTGAGACAAAGGACTTCAAAAAGTTTAAAGTTTCAACTCTAAGCGGTGATGCTGCAAAGAACAAAGGTATGGCACTTTTTCCACGAAAGGTGAATGGAAAGTATATGATGCTGGGCCGACAGGATAATGAGTCGCTTTATATTATGCAGTCTGACAATCTCTACTTCTGGCATGATTACCAGCCTCTTATTAAGCCTACGCATGATTGGGAAATGATGCAGATTGGAAACGGAGGTTCTCCAATTGAAATTGAGGAGGGATGGTTAGTTATTACACATGGTGTGGGCCCGGTGCGTACCTACTCTCTTGGAGCGGCTTTATTGGATAAAGAGAATCCTCAAAAAGTGATTGGAAGGTTGGACAAACCTTTACTGACTCCTGCAAAGAATGAGAGTTCGGGCTATGTGCCTAACGTAATCTATACTTGTGGAGCAATGGTTATTGACAGAACTTTGGTTCTGCCCTACGCTATTTCTGATGTGGTGACCAAGTTTGCAACTGTTAGCGTGGATGAGATTATTAATCATATGATAAAATTTAAGTTTTAAATGAAAATTGCAATGTTATCTCCTATTGCATGGCGAACACCGCCAATGCATTATGGACCGTGGGAACTGGTTACATCTCTGTTAACAGAGGAATTGGTGAAAAAAGGTGTTGATGTTACTTTGTTTGCTACAGAAAATTCTATTACAGAAGCGAAGCTCAGATCTGTTGCGCCAAAAGGATATGAAGAAGATAAGGATATTGATGCTAAAGTATATGAGTCCCTGCATATCTCAGAGTGTTTCGAACAATCGGGGGAATTTGATATAATTCACAACCAGTTTGATTTTTTACCTCTCACATACTCCAGATTAATTGACACACCTTTAGTTACTACTATTCACGGCTTTTCTTCTTCGAAAATATTGCCGGTATATAAAAAGTATAATCTCAATACTCATTATATATCAATAAGTGACGCCGACAGATCGTCTGAATTAGATTATCTTGCAACTGTGTATCATGGAATTGATTTGAGTCAGTTTACTTTTAACCCTAACCCAAAGGGCGATTATATTTTATACTTTGGCAGAGTACATCATGATAAAGGAACAAAAGAAGCGGTTGAGATTGCAAGGGCTCTTGAAATGCGATTAGTAATTGCCGGAATAATACAGGATCAGGGCTATTTTGATGAATATGTGAAGCCCTTTCTAAAAGAGGGAAAGGTGGAATATGTAGGTAATGTTGGTCCGAAAGACCGTGACAAGCTGCTGGGAAATGCTAAACTTTTGCTTCACCCAATAAACTTTAGTGAGCCATTCGGACTCTCTATTGTTGAGTCAATGGCTTGTGGTACTCCTGTTGTAGCCTTTAACAAAGGGAGTATGCCTGAATTAATTACCGATGGAGTGAATGGATTTTTAACTACAAACGCCGAAGAGGCAATTGAAAAAATAAAAAATATTGATAAGATTGAAAGAAGTGACTGCCGGGATGTGGTAGAACAAAGATTCACTAAAGAGATTATGGCAGAAAACTATATAGATGTTTACAAAAGAATTTTGGACCGAAGAATTAAGTAGTATCTCTAAGTCTTTTTATAAACGTATATTATATTGTCTGTATGAGTGAGGAACCTATCGAGACTAATTATATTAAATTTGAATGCTTATTGCATAAATCTATAAAGAGAAACGTTTGCCTTGCTTTAAGAATGCATTATATTTTTTAGTGTTGAATTTATAATAAAATGCACCTCTTTTGGAGCTCTCTTTTTCTTTTTCATCCAGTTTATCAAGTATATCCATTGAAGCAAGTCTTTTACGGAAATTCCTTTTATCTAAAGGCATTTGATAAATTGCTTCATACAGATCCTGTAGAGCCGGCATAGTAAACTTGTCATTAAAGAAGTGAAATGCAATTGGTTGAAAAGAAACTTTATACTGAAGAAGTTTTTTTGCATCCTCTACCATCTCGTTATGGTCGAATACAAGTTTAGGGAGATGCTTTATATTTATCCATTTGGCATCAAATTTCTTGGCAAGCGATGTGTTGAATTTTTCTGTCTGAACTAATGCATAAAAAGCAACGGATACCACCCTGCCTCCTGCATCTCGTTCTATTTCTCCGTATGCACCAACCTGTTCCATGTATACATCTTTTTGCTGAGTATAACGGTAAAGTACTTTTGCAGCTGCCTGATTCAAGCTTTCGCCGGCTTCCATAAATCCACCCATTAGCGACCACTCATTTTTCATTGGTTCTACCGGTCTTCTTGTAAGTAATACATGTAATTCCTTATCATGAAAACCAAATATAATACAATCTACAGCTACAAGAAATAGATCATTATTATTGTAATATGTCTCTAACATAGTATATAAGGTAAAGTGTTTGATTAAATAAAGTTGGAAGCTGGTAACACCATGTGGCGAACCGGGCTTCCAACTCGGTATATGTTATTAATTAAAGTTTACGGGCGCCATTGCTTATAACAACGTCGTACACCTTCGGTTCGTGGCCAAATTTAGCCTTAAACTGTTCCTTTGCATCCTTAATAAACGAATCATATAGTTCATCTTTTACAAGGTTTATGGTACAGCCACCAAAGCCACCACCCATAACTCGAGAGCCGGTTACACCGTGCTCACGGGCAACATCATTCAGGAAATCAAGCTCCTCGCAGCTCACTTCGTAAAGTTTGCTCATTCCGTGGTGAGTTTCATACATCTTTTCACCAACAGTTTCGTAGTCGCCTCTCTCTAATGCATCACTCACATCTCTTACACGCTGAGTTTCCTCAATTACGTATTGAGCACGAATGTAATCCTCGTCAGAGACAACGTCCTTAACTTCGTTGAGCATTTCTATAGTTGCATCACGCAGGAACTCAACTTCAGGATGACGTTCTGCTATTTTGGCAGCAGCATTCTCGCACGACTCTCTACGCTTGTTGTAAGCAGAGGAAGCCAGTTCATGCTTAACAAGTGTGTCAAGCAATACAAGCTTATAACCTTTAGGATCAAATGGGAAGTACTCATACTCCATTGATTTGGTATCAAGCCTTATTAAGTGCCCCTCTTTACCAAATAATGAGGCGAACTGGTCCATTATACCACATTTTACACCAACATAATTATGTTCTGTAGATTGACCAATTCGAGCCAGCTCAAATTTATCTATTCCCAAGTTAAGCATATCGTTTAGTGCAAAAGCATATGTGCTTTCTAATGCAGCTGATGATGACATGCCGGCTCCAAGTGGAACATCACCCGAAAAGACGGTATCGAAGGCTTTCACTTCGCCACCTCTTTTAATGATCTCGCGACATACACCAAAGATGTATTTTGCCCAACCTTCTTTAGGAAGATCCTCTTCATTTAGTCCGAATTCTGAACTCTCGTCTAAGTCTATTGCATAAGCTCTTACTTTGTCTGTTCCGTTTAAACGGATTGCAGCTGTCATTCCTTTATCAATAGCACCCGGAAACACAAAACTTCCGTTATAATCTGTATGCTCACCAATGAGGTTTACACGTCCGGGGGACGCGTAAACTTCAGGTGTTTCATTTCCAAATTGTTCTTGAAATATTTTTTTTACTTCTTCTTTAGTCATATTATTAATTCACAATGAGTAATTGTTTCATATAAGTTTTACTCTTCTGTTGGAAGACTGCCTGTTGCTAATTCAACCGGAATTTCTTCTTCATCAGAGGTAATAATATCAGCATTCACGTTCTTTGATCCTGTAAGGGCATAGAACAACAGATAAGCAAGACCTGCAATTACTAACCAGTAGCTATTCATGAATCCTGCATTGTCGGCAATAAGTCCCTGGAAATATGGAAGTATTCCACCACCACAAACCATCACCATGAAAATACCTGATGCCATTTCTGTATACTTACCAAGTCCTTCAACCGCAAGGTTAAAGATACTACCCCACATAATTGAGGTACATAGACCGCCAAGTACAAGGAAGAATACTTTAATTGGAACAACAGCGCCAAAAAGCGTAATTGAAATAGTAGTTGGAAGGAAGATTGCTAAGAGAACAAGTAATATACCTAAGGTTGATGTTGTAGTTAGCATAGATTTACTTGAAACTTTTGCACCAATTGAACCACCTACAAGACGACCAGCAAGCATTAACAGCCAGTAAAGACCAACAATTGATCCTGCAACTCCACCTGCCATACCAAGACCACCACCTGTGGCATCAGTCGTCATATACAAGTTAGCAATATTAGGTATACCAACCTCAACTCCTACGTATATGAAAATAGCTACAATACCAAGTATAAAGTGGCGGAAAGATAGTGCACTGTGCTTATCTTTTACTTTTTCTTTTTTAACCTGATTACGTGTTATATCTAAACGTGGCTCAGGAATCTTTACAACTAAGAGTACAATAAATGCAAAAGCAAATATACCCATTGCAAGGAATAATGCGGGGTTTGCATCACTGATGGTTGCCTGAGCAACATTACCCATTAGATAACCTACAAGAACAGGAACTATTGTTGCACCTATTGAGTTGATGGCTCCACCAAACTGAATTAGCTGGTTACCTTTATTACCTCCACCTCCTAATGTATTCAACATAGGATTAACCACTGTATTAAGGATACACATTGAGAATCCTGAGATAAAAGCACCTGTTAGATATACACCAAAGCTTGCTACAGTTCCTGAAAGATAGGTGATTGTTACACCAATAAATCCTACAATAACAGCTGTTAGAGCTGTGAATTTGTAACCTTTTCTTTCGAGTAATATACCAGCGGGAATACCCATAAATGCATAAGCTATAAAATTGGCAAGGTTTCCTAACTGCGACATGGCATTGCTAGCCCCGAACTGATTTTTAACGATAACTCCCATTGGGTTCTGTAGCCCTGTTACAAAGGAGATCATGAAAAACAATAAGAACATTACCGCTATAGGTAATGCATAGTTTTTCTTTTGAGTTGTTGCATTCATACTTTAAAAAATTAATGTTTTACTTTTTGAATTTTATTTAATTTGTACTATTTCTTTTTTTAATATTATATTGCTATATATTTTGTTTTGTACTACACATCCACGCATTATATTATAGGATAAAACCTATTTGCTAATCGGTTGTGAAGACGAAACTTGTTCTTGAGTAAAAACCCTCTCCAGGCTTCAAAACAACTGAAGGATATTCGGGTTTATTAATACTATCGGGATAATGTTGTGTTTCAAAACATACAGCTGATCTTTCAGGATAGCGATTGCCATTCTTTGCAGAAAAACCACCGGTCATCCAGTTACCGGTATAAAGCTGTAAACCCGGTTCGGTTGTGTACATTTCCATCTTTATTCCGGTTTTGGGAGATATACAATAGCCTGCGAAACTGTATTCATCTTCACTTTTCTTATTCAGTACATATGTATGATCATAACCTTTGCCAAAATGGAGTTGCTGAAAATCGTCATTAATGCGCTCCCCTATTTCATGAGGTTCAGTAAAATCCATAGGAGTACCCTTTACTGATTCAGGCTTACCATATGGGATAGCTGTTTCATCAGTAGGCAGGTAATTATCTGCATTGAGCACCAGCAGATGATCTGCTATACTTGGATCTCCTTCTCCTGAGAGATTAAAATAAGAGTGATTAGTGAGATTAAGAATGGTGGTTTTATCTGTCTCAGCACGATATGTTATATCAAGCGTATTTTCATCAGTTAGTTTATATGTAACCCAAACCGATAGATTTCCGGGGAATCCCTCTTCACCATCTTTGGATAGATAAAATAGTTCAATACTGTTGTCAGTAACTTCTTTTACGTCCCATACCACTGCATTAAAGCCTTTTATACCTCCATGCAGAGAATTTGGGCCATTATTAATGGCAAGTTGATATTCTTGGTTATCTAAAATGAAACGGCCGTTTGCAATTCTGTTTGCAGTACGACCGCATATAGCTCCAAAATATGGTTCTTCGGAAGATAAATACTCATCGATTGTTGAGTGCCCCAAAACAGTGTCTACTAACTTGTTATTTTTATCAGGAACCATTAATGAAACAATTTTGGCTCCATAATTTGTTATTGTAACTTCACTTCCAACCTTGTTGGTTAGAATGTATAATCCGGTTTGCTTGCCTTCAATAATTAAATTAAAATCTTCAACCAACAAACCGGATTTGCTATACATTTTACTCATGTTATTCTTTTGGTTTTTTAAATTAAGATATTGATGAAGACTGATCTTATAAAATTGGTGTAAAATTAACACAGAATTTTGTAAAGTCCTAAAATTATTTTGTGTTATAAAACATAAATCTAATTTATTAACACTCAGTTTTATCTATAACAATCTTCCAGAAAAATCAAATAGTAGCTTCGCTCAACTCTATTTTTCTATTTACCAACACCTTATCTATTTTATTTCCATCAACATCCACTATTTCAAAAAGTAGATTGTCGTATTCAAACTTATCTCCAATACTCGGTATTTTGTTTATACATGCAAAAACAAAGCCTGCAACCGTTGAGTAATCAATTTTATCGAAATCAACAATGAAGTTTTCATCATACTGAGTTAAAATTTCAATTGGAGCTTCACCACTTACAAGTGCCGAATTATCATCTCTAATAAATATAAGCGGTTCAGTAGATTCTGCATCAGTTTCTTCCGGCACATTGCCTACCAGATTTTCAAAAATATCATGAATGGTTATAATTCCGTCTAAACTGCCGTACTCATCCACCACTACAGCAATAAACTTATAGCTGTTTTTGAAGTTTTCAAGTACTTTGTGTGCACGAACAGTATTTGGAATAATTATAGGCTCCTGTATTAATTCCTCTATTGCAAAATCTTCTCTCTTATTCAAACGTAAGAGGAAATCTCTCATGGATATAACACCAATAAAATCGTCAATCTTTTTCTTACAAACCAATATTTTACTATGTTTTGTATTAAGCAAATCTACGATGATTTCTTCCTTGGATTTACTAATATCCACCCACTCAATATCTGTACGGTGGGTCATTAAATGCCTTGCCCTCTTATCAGAGAAATAAAATACCTGCTCATGAATTATGTTTTCTTCAACATCAATTACGCCTTCATGTGATGCTGTTTTAAGCATTGCACGAAGCTCCATTTCGGATATAATATCATCCTTAGGCTTTAGTCCTATTAGCCTGTTAATGAATCGTGTGGAGAATGCTAGAAGTTTTACAAACGGATAGAATATTATGCTTACAACATGAACAGTTGGTGCTGCAAATATTGCCATCTTCTCAGAATTATTTAAAGCGATGGATTTAGGCACCAACTCTCCGATTACAATTGATACATAAGTTATCAGAAATACTACAACTACCATTGATATTGCATCTGCAAATGGTGCTGTAATATCGAACTGAAGGAAAAAAGGCACAAGTCTTCCTGCAAAGGCCTGACCACCATAGGCTCCGTTAATAATTCCTATCAGAGTAATACCTACCTGAATAGATGACAGAAAATTATCGGAATCTGATTGTAAAGCAAGCGCACGCGCCGCACCTTTAGATCCTTTTTTTCTCTCTGCATCAAGTTTACTCTTTTTTGCAGATACTATAGCAATTTCTGAAAGTGCAAAGAAACCATTTAGAAGTATAAGCAAAAGAATGATCAGAACATCAATCCACATATTCTATTTGTTGCAGTATATTATTAACTATATTACCAAAGTGGTGAAGGATAAATATTGTCTTCTTTTAGCTGATTAAGCTTTTCAACTACTTCGGGACGATCTTCAGCATATGTTACGCCAAACCATTTTGAAGGTGTATCCAACACTTTTACTGTTGCTTCTCCACTAACTGTTAAATGATTAACAAGTAGAGGTATAAAAAACTCAGCTTTTAAGTTTTCTTGATTATCTTTTAAAAATTGAACAAAATAATCATCAGAATATTTAAAATAGTCGGGGGTAAATCCCCACATATTCATAGAAACGGGTGTATTATCATCAATCACAACCCAGCTTCCTTCTTCATCTTTATAACTTACATCTCCATTGATACGTTTAATTTCTGTACGCTCTACAACACCTGTAAGATTTCCCTCTGCATCTGTTTCACAAATTCCTCTTGCTACAGTGCCACTTTCTGAAAGAGTGTTTCCTACGCGATATCCTACCATACAATATTTTCTCTCACTATTATCAAGTGTTTTAAGAAAATCGCCTAAAATATGAAAGCTCTCTCGTCCGTAGAAGTCATCAGCATTAATTACAGCAAAAGGTTCATTAATCACTTCTTTACCCATCATTACGGCATGGTTGGTTCCCCATGGCTTTACCCTGTCGGGATGTGGTGCAAAGCCTTCAGGAAGATAATCAAGCTCCTGAAATACTAACTCTACGGGAATCTTTTTCTCGTATTTCTTAACTATCTTTTCTTTAAAATCTTTTTCAAATGATTTACGTATTACAAAAACCAGTTTACCAAAACCGGCATTTACAGCGTCGTAAATTGAGTAATCCATGATAGTTTCGCCATTAGGCCCCACTCCATCCAATTGTTTGAGTCCGCCATATCGACTACCCATTCCTGCTGCTAAAACAAATAATGTAGGTTTCATCTAATTATAATTCTTAAATTGTTATCTCTACAAATGTAAGATTATTTAATAATATGAGAAAAATTAAGAGTGAAAAAAACACGATAAATTGTAACATTTTTATTAAATTTTGAATGATTATAAACATATTTGAAAGTTGATACGTTATAGAATATTATAAAAGGGTCATATAAACTATAAAAAAACAAACTTTTTAAATTATGGAGACTGAAATTACTGGTAACACTCAGAAAACACAAGACAAAACAATTGCTATTGTAGCTTATCTAACGCTAATTGGGCTGATAATAGCTTTTGTGATGAACAACGAGAAGAAAGATCCTTTCTCAAGCTTTCATATTAGGCAATCGTTGGGCTTGACGCTAACCAGCCTGGTATTAAGTTTGATTAACATTATTCCGGTGCTTGGATGGATTGTTAGTCTCGTTGGTTATTTTGTTTTACTGTACATGTGGATTATGGGACTTTTAAATGCTATTAACGGCAGAAGAAAAGTAGTTCCTATACTTGGCGATAAGTATGAGGAATGGTTTAAATCAATTTGAGTTTTTTATTATTCACAGCTTAACAATTTAAAGACAATGAAATCAATGAAATTCATCGTTACCTTCGTTGTGCTCTTTTGTATCACATTTAGTGCAGAGGCGCAATTTTTAAACAGGTTGAAAGATAAGGTTATTGAGAGAACCACTAATGTGGTTATAGACAAAACAGCAGATAAAGCTGCTGATGAAGCGAGCAAAGCAATGGAGGGCATTCTTAACCCGAATTTAGATGGTTTGTTTAATTTTGGCACTTCATCTATGGATGTAAGTAATTTACCAGCTTCGTATAATTTCAGTTACAGCTATAAAGTAAGGATGAAAAGCCAAGGTGAGGAAATAGACATGGAGTATCTTTTGAGCCAAAATGAGCCCTACTTTGGTGCTAAAGCAGAGATGGCCCCTGATATGCTTATGATTTTTGACACTGATAATAACGCTATTGTAATAAAATCAGGGGATGCCGTTTTTGCAAGAGCACTTCCTGAAGATACAGACATAGACTCAGAGGAAATAGATATTTATTCTAAATACTCTTTTAGCGAGCTGCCCGATAGAACCTTTCTGGGATATAATTGCAAGGGTTATCTGATGGAAGATGATGAGAATTCATTTAAGGTGTATATAGCTCCCGGTGTTGGTGTTAGTTTTGCCAGCTTCGACAGTGAGAAAGGGTTGCCTGCAAATATGCCCAAAGAAATGGCCGAGTTTGCAAAAAGATATGAAAACGGACTTATGATGTTTATGGAGATGGAGGATAAACAAAGCAATAGGAGTGACAGGATTACTACTATGGAATGTATCTCCTTTAATGAATCGGATGTTTCTGTAAAAATCAGATAAATTCAAAAGATTGCCAAAGTATATCATTTGGCACAGGTGCAGTTATATCTATAGTTTTCAAGGAAACGGGATGTACGAAGGTTATTGTTCTTGCATGCAGGCTGATGCTTCCATCAGGGTTTGAGCGTTTAGCGCCATACTTGAGATCTCCCTTAATAGGACAACCTATTTTTGACAACTGAACTCGTATTTGGTGGTGTCTGCCTGTTTCAAGTGACACTTCCAGAAGATTATAGTTCTGAGATTTTGAAATCAACTTATAATCAAGAACTGCTTTTTTACTGCCTTTGACTTCTTTGTCATAGGCTGTTGATTTGTTTTTTTTCTCGTCCTTTTTAAGCCAATGAACTAATCGGCCTTCAATATCAGAGGGCGTGTCTTTTGTTATTGCCCAGTAGGTTTTTTCAACTTTGTTGTCACGAAACATTTCATTTAATCTGGTTAATGCTTTGCTGGTTTTAGCAAAAACCAGAACTCCTGTTGTTGGTCTGTCTAAACGATGCGTAACACCACAAAAAACGTTGCCGGGCTTGTTATACTTATCCTTAAGATACTCTTTAACAATGTCCGACAACGGTTTATCTCCGGTTTTGTCTCCCTGAACTATCTCACCGGAGGCTTTATTTACTATTATTATATGATTGTCTTCGTATAAAACTGTCATATCAGGTATTCATACCTCCACAGACATTTATTACCTGACCGCTTACATATGAGGATAAATCTGAGGCAAGATAGAGTGCAGCATTAGCAACATCATCCGGTGTTCCGCCTCGGCGAAGAGGTATTTGTTTTGCCCATTCGTTGCGCACTTCTTCTGACAACTGACCAGTCATATCAGTAATAATGAATCCGGGGGCAATTGAGTTGGCACGTATTCCTCTGGAGCCTAATTCTTTGGCAGTAGACTTAGCTAACCCAATCATACCTGCTTTTGAAGCTGAGTAGTTTGACTGACCGGCATTACCGGAAACTCCTACTACTGAGCTCATATTTATAATACTGCCTGATTTTTGACGCATCATTACAGGTGTAACAGCGTGTATAAAATTGAAAGCTGATTTCAGGTTAACATTGATAACTGCATCCCATTGTTGCTCACTCATTCTCATAAGGAGACCATCTTTGGTGATACCTGCGTTATTAACAAGAATATCTATTCTTCCAAAATCTTTCATTATCTCCTCAACAACACTGTGACTTTCATCAAAGTTTGCTGCATTTGAAGCGTATCCTTTGCATTTTACACCAAGAGCAGTGATCTCTTTTTCTGTTTCTTTTCCTGACTCATCAATTGTTAAATCAGTAAATGCAATATTTGCACCTTCGGTAGCGAACTTTACAGCTATTGCTTTCCCAATTCCTCGGGCAGCACCGGTTATTAGTGCGGTTTTACCTTCCAATAATTTCATATAATTTTAATTTGTTGTTCAATATTTATTTTAAATCTATATATTGTAATAAAATGAGTTACTTCGAATAAATACCTTTAAACACCAGATTAGATATCAAGTCTCTATCTTCTTTTTTGCTGTAATCTAACTTCAAAACACCTCTTATTGCGGGTACTTCAAGTCCTTTAAATGCATAATGAAGGATTTCAGCAGTCTGTTTTATCTCTTTTAAATCGAAGATACCTTTCTCGCAACCATCTTTAATAATAGTCTCAAGATAATGTATCTCTTTCCGGTCGAATATTTTTCTTACTGTTTCTACTTCCCAGATATCTCTGAAAAAATCTGCTTTTAATGTTCCATTGCGGGTTACAACATCTTTTATAGCATTGAGTCTTGTGAAAGCAAGCATTAATAATTTTTCATCGGCAGGAATATCACGTTTTACTACATCCTCAAGCTTTTTGTATAGTAAATCAAGCTCAGACTCAATTACAGCTTTATAAATTTCATTTTTACTGCTAAAATAGGTATAAAGTGTTCGTCTGCCACGTTTAGACGCCATGGCAATATCGTTCATGGTGGTATTCTCAACGCCATTCTTTGCGAAAAGCTGTCGAGCCACATCTATTAAATTTGTCTTTGTTTTTGAAATTGCTGAAGCCACTCTTTCTTGCACATTTTATTAATATATGTGCAAAAATATAACAAACATTTCAAATTTCATAGGTTAATCAAATATTTTTTGCTATTCAGACTTATTTAAAAGGTTTGCTGCTTCACAAACTTGAGCATACCACTCTTCTCCAAATTTTCTGATTAACGGTTCTTTGAGGAAACGGTAAAGTGGCACTCCATTTCTATTGCCAAGCTCAATAGCAGGCTCACATATCGACCATCTGTGATAGTTTACAGCAGTGAAGTCTTTATACTCTGTAAGTCTTATTGGGTAAAGATGACAAGATATTGGTTTTTGAACTGATATTCTACCTTCTCTGAATGCATTATCAATTGCGCATTTACAAATTCCATTTTCATCAAAAAACGTAAACACACACTCTTCACCTTTAATTATTGAGGTTACGAGCTCACCATCATAATCGGTATAAGCAATTCCTTGCTTATTTATCACCTCCTGCGCTTTAGGTGAAAGATCATTCCATATCTCCGGTAGTATCTCGTTTATCTGCTTCACTTCTTCTGCTGTTACAGGCGCCCCCGATTCGCCATCAACACAGCACTGACCTTTACATTTACATAAGTCGCAAATAAATTTCTCTTCAAATATTTCGTCGGAGATTAATGTATTTTGAATTTCTATCATTATGCTTTTAATTTATTCACATCTGTTTCAATGTTATATACTCTCTTTTTATATGAGACAAAAAGTGCAATTGTAAGCGCTAAACTTGTTAAAGCAAGTACTATATATGAAAAAGTAACAGGCGCTTCGTCAATATTTTTGTACCAATCTGTATCACTCCAAAAGAAATAAACTACAATTACAGATGCGTTATTTATAAAATGAAAAATTATTGGCACCCACAGGTTGCGAGTGTAAAAATATAGATATCCAAGTATAGCTCCAAGAAAAAGTCGCGGTAAGAATCCATAAAACTGAAAATGTATAAAACTAAAAACAAAAGCAGCCAACCAAACGGATAAATGTATATTCTTGAATTTCTCCTGAATAAACTGTTGTATTGCGCCACGGAAAAACATCTCTTCTGAGAGTGCTGCCAAACCTGCTACTACCAATATATTTAATATTAAAAACCAAAAAGTATCGCTCGAAAGCAACAAATTAGTTGTTTCCATTGCAGCATTCTCCATTGAACGAGCAACTTCCTCTAATCCACTCAATGATTTTGGGAATATAAATCTCTTATTAAGTTGTCCAATAAATGAGGTAAAAGTGTATGAAAAAATAAATACTAATACAGCAAACAGGGTATCCACTCCAATATTTTTAGAACTGTTAGTCATTTTAATATATTGAAATGGCCTGGGATTTGTCCATGCCACTATTAAATATGATGGTATTGCAATTGCAAATACTGACTGAGTTATTGTATTAACATATAATTCTGTCAACTGATTATCTGCACTAATACCCGGAATCAAAAATATTATTTTGGAAATTGCTGTAGATATAAATAACCCAATAAGCAAGAAAAGAAAAAGATATGCTATTTTGAATCCGGGAGATGCTGTAGTAAGTAGAGGAATTCTTTTCACTTTATCTATTTTTTCACAAAGATACTCTATTATTTCTAACTGTGCCATGCGATTTTAAAGCATATTTGCAGTTGTTATTTTTGCAAATTGAAAGAATAAGATTAATTTTGCACACTTAATAAAAAAAATGATTCAATCGGTTGAATTTAACCGACTTTGAAAAAAACAATCCATATAAATGAAGTCAACGCTAAATAAAAAAGACGAGGTTAACGGAACCATCGTCATTGAGCTTGAAAAAGCTGATTATCAGGAGCAAGTTAACAAATCGTTAAATCAACTACGTCTAAGAGCCGACATTCCTGGTTTTCGTCAGGGTAAAGTACCTAAAGGTGTGATCCAGAAGCTTTATGGCAAATCTGTACTTGTTGATGAGCTAAATAAGATAGTGACTGAAGAAGTCTCTAATTTTATACGTGAAAACAATTTAAAAGTTCTTGGAGAACCTCTTCCCGATAATAGTGAAGACAAACAGGTGGATCTGGATAAAGATGAAAATTTTGTGTTTTATTTTGATGTAGGTCTTACCCCTGAGTTTGATACAGTAGTAGATAAGAGTATCGAACTCACATACTATAACGTTGAACTGGAAGCGGATTTACTTGAAAAACAAATAGATTCTTATAAACAAAACTATGGAACATACCTGACAGTTGAGGAAGAGTCTATTGAAACCGACTTATTAAAAGGCACTTTAACCGAAATTGAAAATGGTGAAGTTAAAGAGAACGGAAGTGTTATTGAAAACGCTGTTCTTATGCCTTCATACTTAAAAGATGAGCAAATTAAGAAACAGTTTGTGGGAGCAAAAGTAGGCGAAAGTGTTGTCTTTAACCCTAAAACTGCATACGATAATAATGAAGCTGAAGTAGCATCACTTTTACAAACTACAAAAGAAGATGTTGCAGATATAAATAGTGATTTTCGTTTTGATATAAACGAAGTAACACGATATAAGGAAGCTGAACTCAATCAGGAACTTTTCGATAAAGTTTTTGGTGAAGGTGCAGTTAAAACAGAGGAGGAGTTCAAGGAAAAGATTCAGAAAGATATTGAGTCGCAATTTAAACCGAATGCCGATCATCTCATTATTCATGAAGCAAGAGATATAATTGTGGAAAAAATGAGTGATATTCAATTTCCTGATGAATTTCTTAAACGTTGGCTAAAAGAAACAAACGAAGGAAGATCTCCTGAAGAAATAGATGAGGATTATCCAAAAATTCTCGAAGATCTTAAGTTTCATGTTGCAAGACAAAAAATTGTTGAGGACAATGATATTAAGGTGGAGTTCACAGATGTTGAGGAATTAGCTATTGAGGTTGCAAAAGCGCAGTTTGCTCAATATGGCATGACAAACCTTCCTGCCGATGTATTACAGAATTATGCCAAAACTCTTCTTGAGAAGCAGGAAACCGTACAAAATCTATTTGAAAGAGCAACTGAAAACAAGGTTATTGATTGGCTTAAAGAAAATGTAACTCTTATTGAAAAACAGGTTTCAACAAAAGAGTTTAACGAAATAATGTCTGAGCATTCTCATGAGCATGGTGAACATGATGAGCATGAGCACAATGAGGAATTTAGTATAGAAGAAGAACAACAGGAAGAAAGCTCCTCAACTGCAGATGAAAACATTACTGAATAAGAGCTAATATACTAAAACTGATGTTTTAGTTTTGTTTTAGCTTTGATATTCAATTAATAGTTTTTAAATTTGTTACGTTTCTGGCATTTTATTTGCAGTAGTTGTATTGACAGCTTATGTTGAACGAATCAAAAGACAATTTATGAACAACGAATTTAGAAATTATGCCGTAAAGCATTTAGGCATGAATGGCTCCAGACTAGACAGTTATATGAATTTAACAAGTCAGGGCGGAGGCTATATTTCACCAACAATTATTGAAGAGCGCAGACTTAATGTAGCGCAAATGGATGTTTTTTCGCGTCTAATGATGGACCGAATAATATTCCTTGGAACAGCTATTGATGATTACACTGCAAACGTGATACAAGCTCAGCTCTTATATCTTGACTCAGCTGATCCCGGCAAAGATATTTCTATATACATTAATTCTCCCGGGGGATCTGTTTATGCAGGCTTGGGAATTTATGATACAATGCAGTTTATTTCAAGCGACATCTCAACAATCTGTACCGGAATTGCAGCCTCAATGGCAGCCATTCTCCTCGTAGCAGGAACAGAGAAGAAACGTTATGCGCTTACACACTCAAGAGTTATGATTCATCAGCCAATGGGTGGCGTACAAGGTCAAGCATCGGATATAGAAATAACTGCCAGGGAAATTGCTAAGATAAAGCAAGAATTATATACTATTATTTCAAAGCATTCAGGCAAACCAATAGAAGACATCAGCCGTGATTCGGATCGTGACTTCTGGATGACTGCATCTGAAGCTAAAAATTATGGTATGGTAGATGATGTATTGGTGAAGAAATAATAACCCCTAAATATGGCTAAAAAATCAAACAGCAGTAACCATTGTAGTTTTTGTGGCAGAAGTGAGAAGGAGGTTAACCTTCTCATTTCGGGTGTAACCGGATTTATATGTGAAATGTGTACTGAACAGGCACATGAAATTGTAAACGATACATTTAAAAGCAACGACAAATCTGATATTGGTTTAAATTTTGCATCTTTACCTAAACCGGCACAAATCAAAGAGTTTCTGGATCAATATGTTATTAAACAAGATAACGCTAAGCGCTTCTTGTCTGTAGCAGTTTACAATCACTACAAACGTATTTTACAGAAAACCGGCAAGGATGATGTTGAAATAGAAAAGTCGAATATTATTATGGTTGGCGCAACCGGAACAGGAAAGACTCTGCTTGCAAGAACCATTGCCAAAATGTTGAAAGTGCCTTTTACTATTGTGGATGCTACTGTTTTAACTGAAGCCGGATATGTGGGTGAAGATATTGAAAGTATTCTTACCAGACTTCTTCATGTAGCTGATTATAATGTTGGTGCTGCCGAAAGAGGTATTGTATTTATTGATGAAATAGATAAAATTGCGCGTAAGAGCGACAATCCTTCTATTACACGTGATGTAAGTGGCGAAGGTGTACAACAGGGTCTTCTTAAGTTACTTGAAGGATCTACAATCAATGTTCCGCCTCAGGGAGGAAGAAAACATCCTGAACAAAGAATGATTTCTGTTAATACAAAGAATATCTTGTTTATCTGTGGTGGTGCATTTGATGGTATCGATAAAAAGATTGCACAAAGACTAAATACCCGTGTTGTTGGCTATGCTGCCAGCCACGACAATGCAAATATCGACAGAGATAATATATTGAAATATATAACACCTCTCGATCTTAAGTCATTTGGATTAATTCCGGAGATAATTGGTCGTTTACCTATTCTAACATATCTTGAACCACTCGACAGAGAGGCTCTATTAAGAATATTAATTGAACCTAAAAATTCAATCATTAAGCAATATCAGAAACTATTCAGTATGGATGGTGTTACTCTAACCTTCGAGAACGGAGCATATGAGTACATTGTAGATAAAGCAATTGAGTTTAAATTAGGTGCGAGGGGATTACGGTCTATCGTAGAAGCTATAATGATAGATGCTATGTTTACTCTTCCTTCGGGTGAAAAGAAAAAATTGCATGTAACACGAAAATATGCAACTGAACAGTTAGAGAATTCAGATCTTCATCATTTACGTGTAGCATAAAATAATGATGAAGATTAATTATACTTAGGCCTGAGTTTATCAGCCTGATTCAAAATATTAAAAACGCATGGTTCAAACCTGCGTTTTTTTAATGAAAAAAAATGACTAAACTTGCAACTAATGTATTTTTAATTTAACTTAGAAGTGGATTTTATTTCTCACAATAAAATGTTTCTATTTAATTGACTGTAAATATGAAATACTTTTTTAAATTTGTGAGAAGCTTATGCTGTTACATTTTTATGAAGGGTGATTCGCTCAATGACTAAACAAGATTTTTTATTTAAAGGACTTAAGAAGTATTTCGGATTTGACACATTTAAAGGCAACCAGGAAGCCATAATAAACAGTGTGTTATCCGACAATGACACTTTTGTGTTAATGCCTACAGGAGGGGGTAAATCGCTCTGTTATCAGCTACCTGCACTACTATCAGAGGGCACAGCAATTGTTATTTCGCCTCTTATCGCATTAATGAAGAATCAGGTTGATGCAATGCGAAATTATAGTGAGGAGGATGGCATAGCACATTTCTTAAACTCTTCTCTTACTAAAAATGAAATTGAAGATGTAAAAAGAGATGTTGTTTCAGGAAAGACTAAAATGCTGTATGTAGCTCCTGAATCTCTCACTAAACAGGATAATATTGAATTTCTCCGCTCAGTAAAAATATCATTTTATGCTGTTGATGAAGCGCACTGTATATCTGAGTGGGGCCACGATTTCCGTCCGGAGTACCGAAGGATAAGACCAATTATTAATGAAATTTGCCCCAGACCAATAATTGCACTTACCGCAACTGCAACACCAAAAGTTCAGCACGACATTCAGAAAAACCTGGGAATGAATGATGCAATAGTTTATAAGTCGTCATTTAATAGACCTAACCTACAATATGAGGTTAGAAATAAAACTGATCTGATAGATAAAGAAATCATCAAGTTTATTTTATCGCAAGGCAGAAAATCAGGAATAGTATATTGTCTCAGCAGAAAGAAAGTTGATGATTTTGCCCAAATCCTACAAGCAAATGAAATTAGAGCTCTGCCCTATCACGCTGGTATGGATGCGGTTACCAGAAGCACCAATCAAGACGCTTTCCTGATGGAAAAGGTGGAAGTAATTGTTGCTACAATTGCATTTGGTATGGGTATCGATAAACCAGATGTAAGATATGTGATACATTACAATATACCAAAAAGTCTTGAAGGCTATTACCAGGAAACAGGTCGTGCCGGAAGAGATGGTGGTGAAGGGAGATGCATTGCCTTTTACTCAAAGAAAGACCTACAAAAATTAGAGAGATTCATGCAAGGGAAGCCTGTTTCAGAACAAGAAATTGGCAAACAACTGTTAATTGAAACAGCTTCATATGCAGAAACAAATATATGTCGAAGGAAAGTTTTACTACATTACTTCGGCGAAGATTATAATATCTCAAACTGTGAACATTGTGATAATTGTATAAATCCAAAAATTAAAGTGGAAGCAAAGGAACTATTAATTACTGTACTAGAAGCTATTGTCGTATTAAAAGAAAAACAAAAGACAGAGTATTTAATCGATTTTCTAATCGGAAAAGAGACTTCTGATATTGAAACATATGGACATAATGAATTAGAAGAGTTTGGCTCAGGAACTGATGAAGAAGGGAGCACATGGGAAGCAATTATTCGTCAGGCATTGCTTGATAACTACCTGAAAAAGGATATTGAGAATTATGGAATTCTAAAAATCACTAAAAAAGGAAAGGACTTCCTGAAAAAACCAACCTCATTTATGGTTATAAAAAATGATGAGGATGAAGATGATATTACGGATCTTGATGCTGAAGATTCTGATATTATTGCAGGTGGAGTATCAAGTGGTGGTGCAGCAGATCC
The DNA here is from genome assembly GCA_964648775.1 of uncultured Proteiniphilum sp. Taxonomy (GTDB): domain Bacteria; phylum Bacteroidota; class Bacteroidia; order Bacteroidales; family Dysgonomonadaceae; genus Proteiniphilum. Next base: position 59,807 of record CAZYNA010000003.1, read on the forward strand.
TGTACTGTTCTCAATGATGAAGGACCTGAGAAAAAAGATTTCTAAAAAACTTAATGTTCCTCCATATGTTATTTTTCAGCCATCTTCTCTTGAAGCAATGGCAACATCCTACCCCATCACCATTGAAGAACTTCAAAATATTCCAGGTGTTGGCGCAGGCAAAGCTAAACGATATGGCAAAGAATTCCTGGATCTTATTAAGACCCATGTTGAAGAGAATGACATTACCCGCCCCGAAGACTTGCGCGTTAAGACTGTTCCTAACAAATCAAAACTGAAAGTCTCTATTGTGCAGGCAATCGACAGGAAAGTTGCTCTTGATGACCTGGCTGAGTCTAAAGGAATAGCTTTTGATGAGATGCTTGATGAGGTTGAAGCAATTGTTTATTCAGGTACAAAAATCAATATCGACTATTTCCTTAACGAGATAATGTCTCAGGATGTAATTGATGATATATACGCTTATTTTAAAGAAGCCGAGACTGACAATTTAATAAAGGCACTAGAGGAAATTCCAGAGTATGAAGAAACTGAAATAAGACTGGTGCGTATTAAATTTTTCTCAGAAATGGCAAATTAAGTAAATCATAAATTTTAAACTATTTCAGTGCCTTATCGTTATTATTTAGACGAAAGGTATATAGATCATGAAATATTTGCAAGATATTAGTAATCCCAAAGACCTCAAAAGCCTCAGCTTAGAACAGTTGGAGGCGGTGTGCGATGATCTCAGGGAGTTTATAATAGAACAACTTTCACATAACCCGGGACACTTCGGTTCGAGCCTGGGTACTGTGGAGCTTACTGTGGCACTTCATTATCTTTATAATACTCCATATGACAGAATTGTATGGGATGTGGGTCATCAGGCTTATGGGCATAAAATACTGACCGGACGAAGAGATAAATTCCATACAAATCGTAAATTAGGAGGGTTATCGGGTTTCACCACACCTTCAGAAAGTGAATATGATACTTTTGCCGTTGGGCATGCTTCAACATCTATTTCGGCTGCCCTTGGAATGGCAGTTTCTGCAGCATTAAAAAATGAAGACCGCCATATTGTTGCTGTAATTGGTGATGGTGCAATGACAGGGGGGCTTGCATATGAGGGGCTCAACAACGCTTGTTCTCAACCAAATAATTTGCTTGTTATTCTAAACGACAACAATATGTCAATCGATAATAATGTTGGTGGCATACAGGATTACCTGGTAAAACTAAATACCTCAACAAAGTATAATCGATTTAGAAACAACGTATATCAAGGATTTAAAAGAAGAAAACTTATCTCTGAAAACGAGAAAAATCTGGTATTGCGATTCAATAACAGTATGAAATCTCTCATTACCAGAGAGCAAAACCTGTTTGAGGGATTTAATATTCGTTATTTTGGTCCGGTTGATGGACACGATTTGCCGGGATTAATCCGTATTCTAAGGAACATAAAGGATATGGAGGGTCCTAAACTACTACACATTAAAACCGTTAAGGGCAAAGGGTTTAAACCGGCAGAGAAATCGGCTACCGTTTGGCATGCACCGGGACTGTTTAATATTGAAACCGGTGAACGTGTTATTAAAGATAAAACCAATCAGCCTCCACTTTATCAAGATGTTTTTGGGCACACTTTAGTAGAGTTAGCTGAGAAGAATGATAAAATTGTTGGCGTCACACCTGCTATGCCCACAGGTTCTTCAATGATATATATGATGGAGAAGTTTCCTGAAAGAGCTTTTGATGTTGGCATTGCAGAGGCTCATGCAGTTACTTTCTCGGCAGGAATGGCAAAAGAGGGATTAATACCGTTTTGCAACATATACTCTTCATTTATGCAAAGAGCATACGATCAGGTAATACATGATGTGGCACTTCAAAATTTGAAGGTAATCATGTGTTTAGACAGAGCGGGACTGGTCGGCCCCGATGGACCAACCCATCACGGCGTATTCGATTTAGCTTACATGCGACCAATTCCGAATCTGGTAATTTCGGCACCCATAGATGAGCATGAATTGCGAAACTTAATGTATACTGCTGTTTACGCAAATGATGGTCCTTTTGTAATAAGATATCCAAGAGGAAATGGTGTTAAGGTAGATTGGAAAAACGAGCCTAAGACTATAAAAATTGGTAAGGGAAGAGAGCTGAAATCAGGAAAAGATATTGCGCTATTATCCTTAGGTACCATAGGCAATAATGCATCTAAAGCTATTCTGGAAGCAGAGAAACTGGGAATAAGTGTTGCGCATTACGATATGGTTTTCCTAAAACCTATTGATGAAAAACTTCTTACAAAAATCATTAAGAACTTCAAGAATATCATCACTGTAGAAGATGGCACAATTAAAGGTGGATTAGGTAGTGCCGTACTTGAGTTTATAGGAGATAACCATTACACCGACATACAAGTCAATCGCATAGGCATATCAGATAATTTTGTAACGCATGGCTCAATTGATGAACTTCAGCATATTGTTGAAATTGACACTGACAGCATTCTTAAAGAGATAGTGAAAGTGTACACTGAAAATATTGTTCCATCTGTTACTCCAATAGAACTGATACGAAACAAATAAACCAGCAGCTGATAACTGATAACTGTCAATGAAAATTTTAATTGCCGGTGCAGGCGCCGTGGGTACACACCTTGCAAAATTACTCGGTCAGGAAAATCACGACATCACATTAATGGACAGTGACAAAGATCGTCTTTTCATGATTCAGGATAACTCTGATGTACTAACTTATGTTGGTAATTGTACTTCTATTAAAGATTTAACTGAATCTAATGTTGCAAAAGCAGATCTGTTTATTGGAGTCACGCCCGAAGAATCGAGAAATATCACCTCATGCATGCTCGCCGCAAACTTAGGAGCAAAAAAAACTGTAGCACGTATTGATAATTATGAGTATTTACTTCCAAAGAACCTTGAGTTCTTTGATAAGTTGGGCATTCACTCTATGATATACCCCGAACTGATGGCAGCCCGTGAAATTGCAATGGCAATAAAAACCCCGTGGTCGCGGTTCTGGTGGGAACTATGTAATGGAACCATTATACTCATCGGTGCTAAAATCAGAGATAATGCTCCAATAGTAAATAAATACCTATATGAATTAACGCAGGAGAGCAAAAAGTTTCACTTTGTAGCTATAAAAAGGAATAATCAAACAATTATTCCAAAGGGCGACGACCAGATCAGGGATAATGATATCCTATATATTACCACTTTACGAAAGCATTTAGAGATATTGCCTGAGTTATTAGGAAAGAAATCGTTTGAAACAAAGCGACTTATGTTTATGGGTGGTAGTAAAATAGCAGTTCGCACAATTCAACAACTCCCTCATAATATTGATATAAAAATTATTGAACAGGATAGAGAACGAGCAAAAATTCTGGTAGAAAAGTTACCATCTAATGTTACCGTTTTTGTGGAGGATGCACGTAATGCAGAGTTTCTTGTGCGTGAAGGAATAGCTGAAACAGATGCATTTCTGGCGCTTACAGACAATTCAGAGGCAAATATACTTAGTTGTATGATGGCAAAGCAACATGGCGTAAAAAAGACTGTTGCTGAGGTTGAAAATATCGACTTCATAACAATGGCCGAACAACTTGATATTGGCACAGTTATAAATAAAAAACTGATAACGGCCAGCAAGATTTATGAGTTATTGCTAAAGGCAGATGCTTCTAACATCAAAAGTCTTACTTTTGCCGATGCTAATGTAGGAGAGATTATTGCTCAGCCAAAATCCAAAATAACAAAAAAACTTATCAAGGATTTAAAATTACCTGACGACATTACATTAGGTGCATTAATCAGAGATGGGGAGCCATTATTAATTGATGGAAATACTAAAGTTGAGCCAAATGATCGTGTTGTAGTGTTTTTCCTCAACAGTTCGCTGAAAAAGATTGAAAACCTCTTCAATTAATAAGTCATACTACCCAAATCCATTTCTTAAAATAACAGGGAAATGAGTAAATTTAATTTTAGATTCGTTTTAAGTACCGTAGGACTGGTATTGTTGGTAGAGGCAGTCCTGATGCTTTTTTCAGGTTTCGTAGGCGAGTATTATCATGAAGATGCTACCATCAGTATATATATTTCTTCTATAATAACTGTCTTGTCTGGTGCCGTTCTTATATTTATCGGTAGAAGAAAAAAAACACAGACCAAAAATATCACTAAACGCGAAGTATTTATTACTGTTACCTCAGTCTGGCTAACACTTGCTCTTTTTGGCACTTTACCATATCTGCTAAGCGGCGCAATACCCTCCTTTTCCAATGCATTTTTTGAAAGTATATGCGGATTTACTACAACAGGCAGTTCAACTTTATTAAATATAGAAGCTTTTCCTAAATCACTTCACTTTTGGCGAAGTTTCACTCAATGGATTGGTGGCGTTGGAATAATTATTTTCGTTCTCTCCTTTATGCCAATATTTGGTGGAGTATCCGGCCATTTTTATGATGCAGAAGCAACAGGTATAGCTGAAGATATGTTCAGACCAAGAATTAAAGAAATAACTAAAAATATTGCATTTACATATCTCGCACTAACTATTGTTGGGTTCCTCTTTTTAATAGCCGGACCAATGGATGCATTTGATGCGGCATGTCACACATTTTCAGCAATCTCAACAGGTGGCTTTTCTACAAAACAGGCCAGTATTGCTCATTTCAATTCTCCATATATTGAGTATGTAATTACAGTTTTGATGTTTTTTGGAGGAACCAATTTCCTTCTGATATCTGCTCTTTTCACAAAACTATCAACCAAAATATTTAAGAATGAAGAATTCAGATGGTATTTTGGAATAATAGTATTGCTAACTATTGGAATCTCAGCTACCCTTATGGCTACAGGCCAGATGAGCGGATTAGAAAAAACCTTTAGAACGGTACTGTTTCAGGTAGTTGCAGCAGTAACAACAACTGGTTATGTAACGGCAGATTTTGTGTCGTGGGGGCCATTCTACTGGTTACTCTTTATGTCTATGATTCTCTTCTGTGGGTGCGAAGGTTCAACTTCAGGGGGTATGAAAGTATCACGTCTCATTGTTCTGTTCAAAAACTCAGTGTTAGTTTTTAAGAGACAGGTGCATCCAAATGCACTTTACCTAGTTAAAATGAATAATAAAGTTATTTCAAACGATGCACTATCTAAAGTTATAGCTTTTGTCTTTTTATATACTGCCCTGGCAATAATCAGCGCAACAATACTTAGCTTAACCGGACTCACTTTCGAGGAATCCATAAGCGTATCGCTATCTTCTTTAAGCAATTATGGATTCGGACTCGGATCGTTTGGTCCAAGCGGAACATTTGAGTCGGCCTCAAGCATTACCAAATATTTCCTCGCATTTCTTATGTTGGTTGGCAGATTAGAAATTTTCACCGTGCTATCTCTTTTCGTTCCGGGATTCTGGAAAAGATAATTCCCCATATTTCAAAAGTATAATCTATTGAAATATAGGGAATCTATCAACTTGTATAGTTATATTACAGAATCATGTTCTATTATAAGACCAAATATAATGCTATCGCTCATCATTAATTATGGAAGAAAACAGTATCATCAATTGCATCAATTGTTATAGGTTTAGCTCTATCAATCTTACCAGATAGCAAATCTTTAGATAACTGATTCAGTACTTTTCTCTGTATAACCCGCTTAACCGGTCGTGCACCAAACTCAGGATCAAACCCCACAATAGAAATACTTCTTACTGCTTCATCGCTATATCTCAGATCGATACCAGACTCAGCCAAAGATTTGGCAACATTATTAAGTTGCATTTTCACAACCTCTGCAATTTCACTTTCACTAAGCGGAGAAAACATAATTATCTCATCAATACGATTTAAAAACTCAGGTCTTATAGTTTTCTTCATCATATCCATAACCAGATTTTTTGTTTTCTCTATAATATCCTCCCTGTTAGATGGCGTAATCCTTTCAAAATTCTCACGAATCATGCTAGACCCCATGTTAGAAGTCATAATAATAATCGTATTCTTAAAATTCACCACCCTACCCTTGTTATCCGTCAAACGCCCATCGTCTAACACCTGAAGAAGAATATTAAATACATCAGGGTGCGCCTTCTCTATCTCATCAAAAAGCACCACTGAGTATGGTTTACGACGGATAGCTTCAGTAAGCTGACCACCCTCATCATACCCAACATACCCGGGAGGCGCACCAATCAGTCGGGTTGCACTAAATTTCTCCTGATACTCACTCATATCAATGCGAGTCATCATATTTTCATCATCAAATAAATACTCTGCAAGCGCCTTAGCCAATTCTGTTTTTCCAACACCTGTTGTGCCAAGAAAAATAAACGAACCGATAGGACGCTTTGGATCACTCAGTCCGGCGCGACTACGTCTTACTGCATCTGCAACGGCAGTAATTGCCTCATCCTGACCAACCACTCGTTTGTGCAATTCATCTTCAAGATTGAGCAACTTCTCACGCTCACTCTGCATCATCTTACTCACAGGAATACCGGTCCAGCGAGAAACCACATCTGCAATATCCTCAGCATCAACCTCCTCCTTAATCATTGCACGACTACCCTGCCTTACATGAAGCTCAGTCTGAAGCGCATCTATCTCATTCTCTTTCTCCTTAATTTTGCCATATCTGAGTTCAGCTACTTTTCCATAATCGCCCTCACGCTCAGCACGATCAGCCTCAAACTTAGCATCTTCAATATCTATTTTAGCTTGCTGAATTTTGTTGATTAGTTCCTTCTCCGACTGCCACTTAGCCCTGTAATCAGCCTCCTCTTCTTTCAGCTCTTCAATCTGCTTAGTGAGTACATCCACCTTTGCCTGATCATTTTCACGCTTAATAGCCTCACGTTCAATCTCCAACTGCTTAACTTTCCTTATCAGCTCATCAAGCTCTTCGGGAACAGAATCCACCTCCATACGCAGTTTTGCTGCAGCCTCATCCATTAAGTCGATTGCCTTATCCGGCAAAAACCTGTCGGTGATATACCTGCTCGAGAGCTGAACCGAAGCAATAATTGCCTCATCTTTAATTCTCACTTTATGGTGATTTTCATAACGCTCCTTCAATCCTCTTAAAATTGAAATACTATCAGCTTCTGAGGGTTCATTCACCATAACCATCTGAAAACGACGCTCAAGCGCTTTATCCTTTTCGAAATATTTCTGATACTCATCAAGAGTTGTTGCACCAATTGCTCTTAACTCACCCCTTGCAAGCGCAGGCTTTAGAATGTTGGCTGCATCCATAGAGCCTTCAGATTTTCCGGCACCCACAAGAGTATGAATCTCATCAATAAACAAAATTATCTCACCATCCGATTTGGTAACCTCATTGATAACCGATTTTAGTCGCTCTTCAAACTCACCCTTATACTTAGCACCTGCAATCAAGGCCCCCATATCAAGCGAATAAACCTGCTTACTTTTAAGATTCTCAGGTACATCACCCCTCACAATTCTATAGGCCAAACCCTCTGCAATAGCAGTTTTACCCGTTCCGGGCTCACCAATTAAAATGGGGTTATTTTTTGTTCTCCTACTCAATATCTGCAGAACCCTTCTGATTTCTTCGTCCCTGCCAATTACCGGATCAAGCTTACCTTCACGAGCCCTATCAATCAGATTAACAGCATATTTGCTAAGCGACTGATAAGTTTCTTCGGCAGTCTGACTTGTTACCTTTTCTCCTTTTCTCAGATCAGTAATTGCTGCTTGCAGCTGATTTAATGAAATACCTGAATCCATCATCATTTTAGATGCACTATTTTTTTCATCGAGTATCCCCAATAAAAGATGCTCAACCGACACAAACTGATCGCCCATTTTATTAGTAAAATCGGCTGCTTTCTGAAAAACAGCATTAGTATCTCTACTCAACATCGGATCTCCTCCCGAAACACGCGGAAGAGATTCAATTTCAGCATCAAGCACTGTTTCTAAGTTCTGGGCATTAACTCCAAGCTTGTTGAAAAGGAAGCTCACAATATTATCACCCACAATCATAACACCTTTAAGTATGTGAGTAGGCTCAATCATTTGCTGACTATTACCCTGTGCAATTTCAATGGCTTTTTGTACAGCTTCCTGTGCTTTTATTGTAAAATTATTAAAATTCATATTCTTGTTATTTCTTTATTTAAAAATCTAATATCTCTTTTTGCATAATTCCATTCTCAAGATTGATTCACTTATAAAACAATAATAAATGAACTATAGTTGAGAATTTATGAATCATTTACCGTATGTAATAAACTTCATTATCCCTATCAGTCTGAAAACACCATTAGTCTCAGATTCACAACAATATAAAGTCAAAATCTTTGCCAATCGCAAAATGTGACGTTTTGTCATACCACAATGCTAATACAAATGTTTTTTGAGACTCAGGCTTACATTATGTCTATTATTTATTGATACATTCTTCGCGTTTGATTCATATTTCATTCATATTTGGTTCATACCTCGTTCATACCTCGTTCATACCTCGTTCGTACATGGTTCGAACAAGCATAAATAAAGAATGAATAAGGTAAGTAATAACATAGAGTAATGTACCACTCAATTAAGTGTTAAGTTTGGTATGATAAAGAGAAGACAAAAATTTATTATCTTTGCATCTTCAATAAAAAAATTAATTCAGGTAATGGCAAAAGAATTGAAAGAGCTCACACCCAGGAGCAAAGATTTTTCTCAATGGTATCAGGATTTGGTTATCAAAGCAGATTTAGCTGAGAACTCGGCTGTTCGCGGATGCATGGTTATAAAACCCTATGGTTACGCCATTTGGGAGAAGATGCAGCGTCAACTCGACGATATGTTTAAGGAGACGGGGCATATGAACGCCTATTTCCCTCTGTTTATACCCAAATCATACTTGAGTCGCGAAGCCGACCATGTGGAGGGTTTTGCAAAAGAGTGTGCGGTGGTAACGCATTATCGACTAAAAAATGACCCTAACGGAGGTGGTGTTATTGTTGATCCTACTGCAAAACTGGAAGAAGAGCTTGTTGTCAGACCAACTTCAGAAACTATAATCTGGAGTACATATAAAAACTGGATACAATCGTACCGCGATTTGCCTTTACTCATTAATCAGTGGGCCAACGTGGTTCGCTGGGAGATGCGCACACGTCTGTTTCTTCGCACAACCGAGTTTTTATGGCAAGAAGGGCATACTGCTCACGCTACCAGAGAAGAGGCTATCGAAGAAACTGAGAAGATGATAAATGTATACGCCGAATTTGCCGAAAAGCATATGGCAATGCCTGTTATAAAAGGATTTAAATCTGAATCGGAACGTTTTGCCGGAGCAATAGATACCTATACCATCGAAGCGCTTATGCAAGATGGTAAAGCATTGCAATCGGGTACTTCGCATTTTCTCGGACAGAATTTCGCCAAAGCATTTGATGTGCAGTTTGCCGATAAAAATGGTAAGCTTGAATATGTTTGGGCTACCTCATGGGGAGTTTCAACCCGTTTGATTGGTGCACTTATAATGACCCACTCTGATGATAACGGACTGGTGCTTCCGCCTAAACTTGCTCCTTATCAAGTTGTTATTGTACCTATTTACAAAAACGACGAACAACTTCAGCAGGTTAATGAAAAAGTGGCCGGTATTGTTGCTCGTTTGAAAGCATTGGGTATTAGTGTTAAGTACGACAATGCTGATAATAAGAAACCCGGATGGAAATTCTCTGAATACGAATTAAAAGGAGTGCCTATCAGACTTGCAATGGGTGCCCGCGATCTTGAAAATAATACCGTTGAGGTTGCCCGACGCGATACTCTTACTAAAGAAACACTCTCTTGCGATGGTATTGAAGAGTATATAAAGAACCTTCTCGATGATATTCAGGATAATATCTATAAGAAAGCATCTGATTTCAGGGCATCTCAAACGCGTGAGGTCGACAGTTATGAGGAGTTTAAGACAGAGATTGAAAAGGGTGGATTTCTGCTCTGCCACTGGGATGGTACTCCCGAAACTGAAGAGCTGATTAAGAATGACACAAAAGCTACTATACGCTGTATTCCACTTGATGGAGACAAAACTCCCGGAAAGTGTATAGTTACCGGTAAACCGTCGGCACAAAGGGTTATCTTTGCAAGATCTTATTAATTAACTGATAAATAATATTGTTACAGCTACATCTCAGGGTGTAGCTGTAACAATATGTTCAATTAGCTTTGTAATAGACTCAGGATTATCAAAGTCCACATTGTTTTCCTTTGCATAGTTGTTATATTCTTTCCTATCCTTCCTGTAAAATCTACGAAGGCTGCTTATTGTACGAAACTCTTTCCAGCCCGAACCATCATTAAGCCAGTAGATGAAATAGGGCTTAACCGTGAAATCATCAGGCAATTCAAGTTCATACATTTGTCCCCCCATCGATAAGCTTGAATAGCTGCTAATTGCCGAAGTTTGCGAAGTTCCCCCGTATCCCGATGGCTTTCCCGGAGCAAGCACTCTGCACTTATGCTCAATGAGCAATGTATAATCGTTGTCGTGAATAACTTCAGCAAATTTATTATTTTGCAACACAAATTTTCTCCCTTCAATAAATACGGTATCCAGTTGACTTAATGTGATTTCAGCTAAAGCCAAAACCTGTTCGCCCTGCATAAACACCATCTCTTCGGTGGCTGAGTTATAATTTAATTGTGCGGGGTTTTCGGTACCGCTTTTCATCAAAACCACTCCGTTTTTAAATTCAGGAAACAGGTAGTGCGAAATTTCTTTCAACTGCTGTGCATTAAGTCCTGTTGCAATAGTAAAAAACAGGAATATAAATAAATAGAGTTTCATCGGATATGTTTTTATATTTGTTTTAGATTACGTAAAGTTAAACTTTAATCTTTGTAAGTGAAAAGAAATAAAAGAATTGTTTAACTTTGTTCAAATAATAAACCTAAATTCTTAACAATATGTTCGACAATAGCAAGCGTGCATTTATTGCCATAAATGATGAAGCAGAGGTGTGTCTGATACCAAAAATGGCCAATCGGCATGGGTTAATTACCGGAGCAACGGGAACCGGTAAGACTGTAACTCTTCAAACTCTTTCTGAGACTTTCAGTGAAATGGGAGTTCCTGTTTTTGCTGCGGATATGAAGGGTGATCTATCGGGTGTCGCCAATATTGGCGGCAATAAAGAGAGTGTGGTAAAACGGGTTGATGGTTATAAATTAGCGGAGAAAGGCTTTGAGTATAAGTCGTTTCCCGTAAGGTTCTGGGATGTATTTGGCGAACAGGGGCATCCGGTAAGAACAACAGTTACTTCAATGGGCCCCCTGCTGCTTGAGCGTCTTCTTAACCTTAATGAAACTCAGGGAGCTATTCTTACAATGGCTTTTAAAATTGCCGACGATAACAATTTATTGATTCTCGATCTTAAGGATTTGCAGAAGATGCTGCAGTTTGTGGGTGATAACAGAAAAGAATTTACAACCAAGTATGGAAATATTTCTCCGGCAAGTATTGGTGCTATTCAACGTGGATTAATGCGACTAGAGAGCGAGGGAGCCGACAGGTTTTTTGGGGAGCCGGACCTTGAGATTACAGATTTTATACAAACAGAGCAAGGTAAGGGTGTCATCAATATTCTTGCAGCAGACAAGCTGATGAATTCGCCACGGGTTTATACTACTTTTTTATTGTGGCTGCTTGATGATCTTTATGAAACACTGCCCGAAGTGGGTGATTTAGATAAACCCAAACTGGTTTTCTTCTTTGATGAAGCTCATTTACTATTTAATGATATGTCGCCCTCGCTACTTGAAAAAGTGGAGCAGATTGTAAGACTTATAAGGTCTAAGGGCGTTGGTGTATATTTCTGTACACAGAATCCGGCAGATATCCCAAACACTATTTTAGGGCAGTTAGGCAATCGTGTTCAGCATGCTCTTCGCGCATATACTCCCAACGATCAAAAAGCCGTTAGAGTTGCTGCAAATACGTTTAGAGCCAATCCTAAATTCAACACAGAGGAAGCTATTACTCAACTTAATACCGGAGAGGCCCTTGTATCGTTTCTTGATGAAAAGGGAGCCCCCCAGATGGTGGAAAGGGCAAATATTTTACCTCCGCAGGGGCAAATTGGTCCCATTACCCTTGGAGAAAGGGATAAGGCTATAAAAGGTTCGCTTATTTATGGCGTTTATGAAGATATAATTGACAGGGAATCTGCTTTTGAAATTTTATCACGTAAACAGGAGCTACTTGAAGAAGAGCGAAGGTTTGCAGCTGAAGAGAAGGAGAAGGCCCGACTAAAGAAAGAGGCCGAAAAGGAAGCAAGGGAGGCCGAAAGGGCTGAACGGGCTGCTGCCAGAAAGAAAAAGGAGGAGCAGGGAATTTTGGGCGATCTGCTTGATCAGGTAGGAAAAAGCACAAAGAGACAGATTAGCTACCAGCTGGGAAAAACAATTACAAGAGGTATATTTGGGGGACTGTTTGGAATGAAATAGTTTTAAATATTAAGTGTTTATGCTTTTTTATTTGACCTGTAAAGATGTATCTTTGCGCTTTCTCAAAATATTTATATAAGATGAGCGAGCAGAAAGAGGTAAATTCCAAGGAGTTGACAAATAAAGAGAGTAATATTAAAACCGCCGAAGCTAAACCAATTAACCCTTTGGTTGATTGGTTTGTGCGACTAATTAAAGGTGCTTTTGTTGGAATTGGCTTTATTCTTCCGGGACTTTCGGGCGGAGTTCTTGCAGTTATTTTTGGTATTTACGACCCGCTTATCAGGTTTCTGGCTAATATCCGTAAGAATTTCATAAAGAACGTACTCTATTTTATTCCTGTTGCCATTGGAGCTGCAATTGGCATCGTACTTTTTGCTGTTGTGGTGGAAAAAGCTTTTGGAAAATATGCTGCTCAGTTTGTATGCCTTTTTGTGGGATTCGTTGCAGGCACTTTTCCATCGCTATATAAAACTGCCGGTAAACAGGGAAGGGGCTCATCAGATATATGGATTCTGATTATTACAACCATTGCTTTATTTTCGTCAATGCTTGTTGGAGGACAACAACTTACAGAGGTTACTCCCAACATTATGGTTTGGTTAGGCTCGGGACTATTAATGGGATTGGGTTTAATTGTACCGGGTATGAGTCCCTCTAATTTCCTGATATACTTTGGGCTTTACGATAAGATGGCAATAGGAATTAAAGATTTTGACTTTGCCGTAATCATACCGCTTATAATAGGATTTGTTGTTTGTATCCTGCTCTTTGCAAAAATAGCTTCATGGTTTTTCCGTAAATACTATTCCGGGATGTATCATTTTATTCTGGGAATGGTTATAGGATCATCATTAGCAATATTCCCAACAGTGGTATTCCCTGCATTTACTGCCGAAAACCTTGCATTGGCAGACCTTAGTTTTGCAGGATCACTAATATTCTGTGTTGTTTTGTTTATAATTGGTACACTCCTATCGTATCAGTTTAGTAAGGTTGAGGAGAAATATCCGAGAGAAGAGATGTTTTAGGGTATGATTGAGGTGTTATTCAGGCATTTTAATTCTGGGATTGCGATCAATGAGCTCCGCAATTAGTGAATCAATATCTGATTCTTTAACTCTCAGTACTTCAAACCCTCTTACCAAATCTATGCGTAGCTGATTGTTTTTCACCTTTTTCAATCCAATAATATCACCTATTGCTATACGTCTTTTTTTAGCAAACAGCTTTATTACAAACCTTATTTCCAAAAAATTAAGCTCAGTTATTACGTACTCTTTAACGGTTACGGATAAAACAAATAAGGTGTAAATAGAAATAGGAAGTATATAAGACCATGTGTTTGACGACTCTACATATTTATATACAACCAAGGCAAGCAAAATAAGAGCTGCAATTGTCCAGTAAAAATTATCAAATCCGTTATCTGCTTTGAACTTCTTTTCCATTATACATACAACTTTATTGCTATTACTCTTCAAAGATACATTTTTATATGCAATTATTGTTAATTAGTTTAAACAAAATGAGTATAGACTAACAACTGATTTTTATCGACTAAAAAGGGTTATTTATCCACAAACAACTAAATCAGACCTCTAAATACTTATATATTTGCGCTTTAGATAATTAAAACTTGGTTAAACTCAGCAATAAGTATTAAACATTTGTAGCTCCCACTTGTCATAGAAGCAGATATATTTATTATTCATGTTTTAAATTTCACATTATGAAAAAGTATTCTTTAATGGTTTTAATTGCCATTTTCACTATCAGCTTTAGTGCCACTGCTCAAAACCGACAAGAAAGAAGGGCAAACACACAGCGTGCAGAAACCTCTGTGAGGTGGAATGCAAAGGAGAGGGCCGAAAATATGGCTAAACAACTCGAACTGACTGATGCTCAGAAGGCTGAAGTTGAGGCTTTATTCGAGAAGCAGGATAAGGAGCGTGAGGCTCAGGTTGCAGAGCATAGAGCTAAAAGAGAAGAGTTAAAAAACAACAGAGAGGCACAAAGGGCCGAAATGATGGAGCTCAGAAATAAAGAGGTAGAAAAGAATGAGGCTGAGTTACAAAAGATTATAGGTAATGACAAGCTCGAGCAATGGAAGAAATATCGCGAAGATAATCGTAGAGGAAGACGTCAGCCAAGCGGCAGACGATAAGGTATTGGTCTTTTAGACTAATTGTTTAAATAGTAATTATTATAAATGGTTTTGTACTCATCGGTACTCTTGAAATGCTTAAACCAACTGTTAAGGCTATCAAGCAGTACCGGTGAATTTTTTCTTAATGCCCACGACTCAATCTGAGTGAAACTGATATCGGTGCCTGTGTCAATCTCGGGCAGCGCTTCTGATAAACGTTTTGCCATCACTTCATCACTAGCCGTAAAATCGATATCTCCGGATGCAACCATCATTACAAGCTGTTCCGACTCATATACAGGGTCTTCTACTATGTAAATTGTATCTCCTATTTCGTGTGAGAGATTATTAATTCTCATAATTGCAGGTGATTCGGCAGGTACATGTATTGTCTTTTGTGCCAGGTTTAGGTGCTGTCGAATGGGTTCAATGCTATCGTTATACTCAGTTTTACGCTGAACCAAAACCAATTTATTATAAGTGATGGGATCTGTAAAAATCAACATTTCCCTAAGCTGTGTGTTTACAGGTATATTTCTTGCAATTATATCATATTTTTGTTCTTGCAAACCTTCCAGATTGTCATCAAGACTATTCTCAAGATAAATATTTACTTTAATTCCCCAATCTTTCTCAAGTGCTCTGATAATTTCAAGTTGAAACCCTTGTGTTGAATCACCTGAAACATAATAACCAACAGGGTTGTAATCTGTTACAACATTCAATTCGCCCAATTCAAAAATCTGCTGATAATCTCTTACGCCCAATTCTTTATCACTGCTATTAAGAAATCTCCAGATAAGAATCATTGTTCCCACCGAAATAATCAGCAAAAACAGATAGGTTATAAGTTGTTTTCGGAATTTTATGAGCACTTAATTTAATTATGAAGGTTTATTGAAACTCCAAGTTTAAATATAAAAGGATTCACCGGATAACCGGGTATTGTGAAGTATTCCTGAGGTTTAATAACCTGCGAACCAATATTATAAAACATTACAAAGAAGCGGGTCTGCTTTAAATGCATATTGGCATATGCGGTTGCTATAGGATAATTTCCTATCTCTTTTTCAGTTTGATTATAGAATTGCAAAAGTGCCGGTTCATATCCCTGCACATAGTATTTAGTATGATAATGAGCATCAACACCCAATTGCAGAGTAAGCTCATCCACAATCTTTGTTTTCAGATACATGTTTGAATATATGCTAAGCGTGGGCAACGGAATCACATCCTGGTTGCTTGATACCTGATATACAATCTGATTATCCCAGTTGAAGATACCAAATCTTATATTTTGGTCTAATCTTGCCGATAACACCTGAATATTCTCACTCTCCTGAGAAATAATCTTATCCTGATTGAAGTATATCCAGTTTTGCACATTTTCTACACCCGCACTAATTGTTGTGTTTGTGAAAGGTATAAAAATCTTACCTCCGGCATATACGCGACGAGTATCTCCAAAGTTATTATTCCACTTAAAGTACTTCGAGTAGTAGTTGTCCTGAAGATATTTCGGTCGCAGGTTTTTAATATAAGCTTCTGCAGATAAGGTGGTTCGTCTATCGGCTATATCAAATCCGGTCTCAACATCCCCCATCACTCTAAACTCTCCAAGGTTAACACCCAAAACTCCAATATCGGCACGAACATTAAAGAGCAGGTTTTCGCCCTGTTGCTTATTCAGAACACCTCCAAGCGTAACAGAGCTCTCTCTGTGATTCATAAAGCCTGTGCCGGTGGTATCTCTCATTGAATAGTTACGTAAATCGTATTCAAGAAATGCGGTTAATCCAAATTTCACCCAATCCTTAAAACCTTCGCGCATACTAAGAGAAACCGAATTTTTAAATGAAGAGAAACGAATGCTGTCATCTACTGCTTCGCCATAATATCTGTTCTGATAGAACTGATCTATATTCTGCATTTGAACCCCATCAACATTTACATATAATGTGTCGTACGAAAGGAACCTGCGATGTTGTTGAGTATACTGCGATGAGAAACCAATGCTTGCTACAGGAACAAACTCACGGGTGCCCTGATGTAGCGAGTCGCCCGGCACATCAAAGTAACCCAGATTATAACGCCCCGATAGAAAAAACCGATTATTCTTTACTGAGTTCCACGTATCCTTAAACTTAATAGGTATATCACGGGGAGTAAAATTTTGCTGAATAGATTCCGGATCGGTTATAAAGCTCTCATCGGTTATACCTCCGTTTTCCACATTGGTGATATTGCCTAAATTCATGAAGGCATGCCCCTCAATTCTGTCAGAAATATAATTTCCAAAGAGGCTAAAGTTGTTATGTCTCACTGCCTGAGAATTATAGAAGCCCTTAGTATTAATTAGATCGATGTCCATACCAACATTCAGACTTTTACCAAAATTTGAAGTAAGCCTTGCATCAAGTCGCTCTTCTCTGGTCTGTTTATTACCACTTCTATGATAATTTATGCGCGAGTACGGCACTCTTGTATTCACAAATAAGAGCTCTTCGGCCCTCTTTATATAGGGGTTATAGGGTGTGTTAAAAACAAAATGCTCCTCTTCTTTTGTATCAAAGAAAATTTTCGAAAATGAAGGAGATCCAAGCGGCCCGAGGAATCCTGTGGCAACATATTCTCCATCGGGAAGTGTTGTATGCTGAAAATTGTAAAGCAGTGTATCCGAAATAGCAGGGAGGCGGTCGCCGGTGCGACTGTCAATTGTCCATATAACCATCCTCGCCAGCTCCTGCAACGAGTCCGCTTCCGCTCCATGATCATGTAAAAGATGATCCAGGTGCGACCTTTGATCTGTTTGTGGTGGCAACAAATCAAGCGAGTCGGGATTAGTGGTAATTTGCGATGAGTCGGGCATTATTATATGCGCTTGCGAGAATAGCGCTCCCATGCAAAATATCCAAACAAATATCGTAAAAATCAGCTTAGCTTTCATTGGATGCAAATATACATGAAATAATATCATGCTGAGTTAGAGTGGAGCCTTTTTCTGCTGTTTTTGAGAAATTTTAGTATGCTTAAATAAAAATAATTTGTTCTAATATATATTGCTTTTAAAATTATTCCATTATCTTTGCTGCATAAAACTAAAAAAATGAAAGTAAAAAGGTTTCATCATCATCATTTTCATACTTGCGATCAGGCGAGGTGAGATAGATATAGGTTTACCTAATTACAATATTTATATGCCCGTCTGACTGGAATCAGACGGGTTTTTTGTTTTTTATATTGTTACTTTTTGAAAAAAACAGAATAAAAATGGAGAAAATAAAGATAGCTATCCAAAAAAGTGGTCGTTTGAGCGAGAAGTCCATCGAACTCCTTTCTGAATGTGGAATAAGAATTTCCAACGGTAATCGTAAGCTGAAGACAGAAGCAAGTAATTTCCCTATGGAGATTCTTTTCTTACGCGATGATGATATCCCACAATATGTTGAGCAGGGGGTTGCAGATCTGGGAATTCTGGGAGAGAACGAAGTGTGGGAAAAAGATCAGGAGGTAGAAATTGTAGACATGCTTGGGTTTGCTAAATGCAGAATGTCACTTGCAATACCTAAAGATGAAGTTTATACCGGACTCAACTACTTCGAGGGTAAACGTATAGCAACAAGCTATCCTAAAGTTCTCGACAAGTTTTTCCAATCTAAAGGAATCAATGTTGAGATTGAGCAGCTGGGTGGCAGCGTTGAAATTGCAACCGGAATTGGTTTAGCAGACGCTATCTTTGACATAGTGAGCACCGGGAGCACGTTGTTAATGAACGGACTGAAAGAAGCGGAAGTAGTTGTAAGAAGTCAGGCTGTACTTATCAGCAACAAAAACCTGTCTCCAGTAAAACAAGATTTGCTCAACCAGTTGCTATTCCGTATTAAGGCACAAAAGAATGGACAGGGCAAAAAATATGTGCTTCTTAATGCTCCAAATGAGGTGATTCCGGATATAATAAAGCTTTTGCCCGGCATGCGCTCTCCAAGCATACTGCCCCTTGCCGATGAAGGCTGGAGCAGTGTTCACTCGGTAATTAATGATGATGATTTCTGGGAGGTTATAGATGAGCTTAAACGTCACGGAGCAGAAGGTATTTTAGTAATTCCAATCGAAAAAATGATAACTTGATATATGAAAACAATTTCTAAGCCGTCGCAGGCAAAATGGAAAAAGCTGGCAGAGAGACCGCTCATTAAGCAGCAAAAGCTAATGAGCACGGTGGAAAAGATGTTTTATAATATTCACAGAAAAGGTGATAAAGCAGTTCTCCAATACAGTCGGAAGTTTGATTTTGCGCAACAGGAAACGCTGTTAGTAAGTAAAGAAACGATAGATAGTGCTGAAGAAAAAGTATCTGAGCGATTAAAACAAGCTATTGCTCTGGCTAAAAATAATATCGAAGTTTTTCATAGATCGCAGCAAGAGCAAGTTCTTAAAGTAGAGACTTCACCCGGAGTTTTTTGCTGGAGAGAATCGCGACCAATTGAGAATGTTGGTATTTATGTGCCCGGGGGTAGTGCCCCACTCTTTTCAACGGTATTGATGCTTGCCCTTCCTGCACAAATTGCCGGTTGTAAGGAAATTGTACTATGCACCCCCCCTAATGAAGAGGGCGAGATTGATCCGGCAATTCTATATACAGCTAAGATTTCGGGAGTCTCTAAAATATTTGCAGTGGGTGGCATTCAGGCTATTGGAGCAATGACTTTCGGAACAGAGACCATTCCTAAAGCAGATAAGATATTCGGACCGGGCAATCAGTACGTTATGGCAGCCAAACGTTCAGCGCAGTATTATGGAGTGGCTATTGATATGCCCGCCGGTCCCAGCGAATTGCTCGTTATTGCTGATGACACCTGCAACCCGTCGTTTGTGGCAGCCGACCTGCTTTCGCAGGCGGAGCACGGACCTGACAGTCAGGTTATTCTCCTTTCAAACGATAAGAAAATCATTAAGAATATTAATAAAGAGATTGATCTTCAGCTGGTAAACTTGCCAAGGCAGGATATCGCTCAGCAGGCATTAAAAAACAGTAAAGCAATCTATTTTAGTGATATTGATGAGTGCATAGAGTTCAGCAACTATTACGCACCTGAGCATCTTATACTTGCAATAGAAAACCCTGCCCTTAACAGCAGAGGCGTAATGAGCGCAGGATCGGTCTTTCTTGGCAACTGGAGCAGCGAGAGTGCCGGTGATTATGCAAGTGGAACCAACCACACCCTTCCCACCGATGGAAATGCAAGGGCTTACAGCGGTGTTTCTCTCGACAGCTTTATTAAGAAAATCACTTTCCAGCAAATCGAAGAAGATGGCATTTTAAGCATTGGCAATGCAGTAGAAACAATGGCGGAAGCAGAACAACTCTATGCACATAAAAATGCTATGACACTACGCATGGGAGCCGTTACAGGTATAAGAATACAATCTGAAGAGTCAACTGATACAACTTATGAGCAACTTTAATTTAAAATCACTTGTACGCACAAACATCTGGGAACTGAAACCCTACTCAAGTGCACGTGACGAGTTTTCGGGTGATGAGGGAGTTTTTCTTGATGCAAACGAAAATCCTTTTGGAGAAAATAATCGTTACCCCGATCCGCACCAGAGAAGATTAAAAAAAGCGTTGTCGGACAGGGATAATGTACCGGTTGATAATATATTTATTGGCAATGGCAGTGATGAAGTAATCGATCTTGTTTACCGTGTTTTCTGTGAACCTCAGAAAGATAGCGTAATAATTTGTCCACCAACCTACGGAATGTATGAAGTATCGGCAAACATCAACAATATAAATATTATAAATATTCCTTTAAACGACAATTTTGAGCTTAATCACTCAGAGATTCTCTCAAACACGGCCAAATGCCTTTTCATTTGCTCGCCCAACAACCCCACTGCCAATATATTAAAAGATGTGGACAGTCTGATTAGCAACTTTAAAGGAATTGTTATTGTAGATGAGGCTTATATTGATTTCAGTGAGTCGGTTAGTTACTCAAAAAGGCTCGCTGAATTCCCTAACCTGATTGTTATGCAAACGTTTAGTAAGGCATGGGGATTAGCCTCAGCTCGTGTGGGCATCGCTTACGCAAGTAAAGAAATAATCAGCCTGATGGATAAAGCCAAACCTCCCTACAATGTAAGCAAGCTAAATCAGGAAGCTGCTATTCAAGCTCTTTCTCAATCAGATCTGTTTGAGCAGCAACTCAAAACCATCCTCCAACAGCGTTCTCAATTAGCAAAAGAGTTATCACAACTTCCAATCGTTAAGCACATCTATCCTTCAGATGCAAACTTCCTGCTTGTAAAAGTGGATAACGCCAACAGGGTTTATAACTATCTGGTTTCAAAGAAAGTGATTATCCGTAATCGCAACTCTGTTATAAACAACTGTATCCGTATTACTGTTGGTACGCCCCGGGAGAACCAAATATTAATTGATGAGCTGAAAAAATATTCAGCCAACTGATAAAAACATAAATAATAAAATGAAAAAAGTACTTTTTATTGATAGAGACGGAACTCTGATTATTGAACCAAACGATGAGCAAATTGATAGTTTAGAAAAACTGGAGTACTACCCAAAAGTATTTCAGTCACTTTCTAAAATAGCAAGGGAGCTTGAGTATGAACTGGTTATGGTTACTAATCAGGATGGATTGGGTACCGACTCATACCCGGAGGATACATTCTGGCCAACTCATAATAAAATTATTAAAGCATTCGAAAACGAAGGTGTCTTTTTCAGTGAAATACTTATCGATAAATCATTCCCGCACGAGAATCTACCAACAAGAAAACCGGGTACTGCAATGTTAACCCACTACATCAAAGGAGATTATGATTTAAGTAACTCTTTTGTTATTGGCGACAGAATTACAGACGTGGAACTGGCTGATAATATGAATTGTAAGTCCATTTTAATAAGTAAAGATTTATATCCTGCAGCCGATTTATGTACAACTGACTGGGAGGAGATTTACAGATTTTTGAAATCACAACCCCGCGTTGGCAAGGTTAAAAGAAAAACCAACGAGACTGATATTGAAGTGGAAATTAATTTAGACGGTACAGGAAAAAGTGATATTAATACCGGTATCGCATTCTTCGATCATATGCTTGATCAGATTGCCCGACACGGAGGTTTGGATTTGATTATTAATGTAAACGGCGACTTAGATGTCGACGAGCACCACACAATCGAGGATGTAGGGATATCTCTGGGCGAAGCGTTTCTGCAAGCATTAGGAAAGAAAAAAGGCGTTGAGCGATATGGCTTCCTGCTGCCAATGGACGACTGCCTTGCGCAAGTCGCAATTGATTTTGGAGGCCGCCCCTGGTTAGTTTGGGATGCCGATTTCAAAAGAGAATTTATAGGTGAAATGCCTACTGAAATGTTTATGCACTTCTTTAAATCATTTAGCGACAATGCAAAATGCAATTTAAATATGAAAGCAGAGGGAGACAATGAACATCATAAAATTGAAGCGCTGTTCAAGGCATTTGCAAGAGCCATTAAAATGGCAGTTAAGGTGGGCGAAGGCGGTGCAATACCAAGTACAAAAGGAACGCTCTAAGCGTCTTAAAACAAACATCAATTGCTTTACAACTAAAGATATATAATGAGAATAATTCCTGCAATAGATATTATAAATGGGAAGTGTGTGCGACTAACCAAAGGCGACTACAACACTAAAATAATCTACAACGAGAATCCTCTCGAAGTGGCTAAGGAGTTTGAGGCTAATGGAATTAAGTATCTGCATCTAGTAGATCTGGATGGGGCTAAATCCAAACAGATTATCAACCATAAAGTACTGTATGATATTGCTTCAAATACGTCGCTTAGTATCGACTTCGGCGGTGGCATTAAATCTAAAAAAGATGTTGAAACAGCTTTTGAGAATGGTGCAAAACAGATTACGGGAGGTAGTATTGCTGTCGACTCTCCCACTCTTTTCAACGAGCTATTAAACACCTATGGCGCGGAAAGAATTATTCTTGGCGCCGACAGTCACAATGACAAAATAGCAACACACGGATGGCAAAAGCACTCCGATATAAATCTTATTGATTTCATTAAAGAGTACAAAAACAAAGGAGTAAAATATGTAATATGCACAGATATTTCTAAGGATGGTATGCTCGAAGGACCTTCAACCGATTTATACGAGAAGATTCTTGAGTTAATTGATATTCAACTGATTGCGAGTGGTGGAATTACTTCAATAAATGATTTGACTGCACTAAAGGAAATTGGTTGTGAAGGAGCAATAATCGGCAAAGCTATTTATGAGGGCAAGATAAAACTCCATGAGTTGCAGGAGTTCATCTAAAAGCTTTACTTGGTTTAATAATAAGCTTGGTTGGTTTAATAATAAGCTTGG